>NZ_JAFMPL010000005.1:0-176231 GCF_019038455.1 Nocardia noduli | reverse complement strand
GTGTGCTCACCGTCCACGTGATCGGTACCGGGTGGGGCAGCCGGGTGAGGGCGTCGGTGAATCCGGTGGCGGGCGGGTTCATGTGGCGGGGGTCGAGGTCGATCACGCACAGCCCGGCCGGGCCGGTCGCGATCGCGACGTTGCGGGCCGGGTCCTGGCCCCACCAGTGGTGGATGCGGGCGGGGTCGGTGCTGGCGTGGTCGGGCCAGCGTTTGAACACCGGTGGTTTCTTCGCGCCGGGCCGGACGGGGAACACCGGCCACCCGCGCGTGGCGAGGTCGAGGGCCACCGCCCGCAGGTCCCGACTTTCCGCGTGCAGGTCCAGGTCCTCGGCGATTGGGGTGGTCACCAGCGGGATCCGTTGAGGCGGGCGGTGCGGGCGATCCACCCCGCGGTGGCGTGCAGGTCCCGCATCCGCTCGCGCACGGCTTCGAGGGTGCGGTGATGGTCGGGGTCGGTGGGCAACCGCGGGTAGTCGAGATGATCGGCGCGCAGGAGCAGATGCCAGGACAGACTCATCTGGTCGAACACCCGTACGGTGGCACGGAAGCCACCCGCGCTGTCGACGATCAGAATGATGTCGGCGGGCTGATGGTCGACCAGGCACAGGCTGCGGGCCTGGTATCCGGTGTCGGTGCGGGCCAGGGTGTCGATGGCGGGTTCGTCGGGGGTACGCACAGGTGACTCCTTGGGGAATGCCGCGAGAGCCGCGACGTTGTCCCGGTGCGCCCGAGGGGTTTCGGGCGCACCGGGAGCCGGGGTGTGGCGGGCCGGTCAGGCCGCTTCGGGCAGGTCCTGCTCGGCGGCATCGGCCCGGTCGGCGTCGGCCGAGGCCGTGTCGGTGTCGGCGGGTGCCGCGTCGGTGTCGGTGGGGTTGTCGATGTCGATGTCGATGGCCTTGAGTTCGCCGAGGGCGGCGAGTTCGACCGGGACGAGGGTGTAGCCGAGTTCGCGCAGGAACTCCAGGTAGCGGCGTGCGCCGGAATCGACGTAGCGCCACAGGTCCTTGTCGGTGCGGTGCTCGTAGCCACCCAGCACCAGCGCCAGGGCGATGACCTGGGCGCGGGCGGGTTTGGTGGCGTCGAGGGTGTCGAGCACGGCGTGGCGGGACTGGTAGCCAGTGAGGGCGAGCAGTTTCATCGCGGAGTCGAAGGCGTGGTACTCGCTGATCAGCCCCGGGTCGGCCAGCATCGACCGGGTCAGGAACACCGCGGCCTGCGTCGGCGGGGTCCGCCGCGCCAGCAGTCGGGTCACGAACTCGACCCGGGTCGCCTTCGCGGCCACACCGAGCTTGTTGAGCTCACGCACCCGCCGCCGCGCGGCCCGATCGAACTCCGCCGCCCGCTCCGCGGCCTCGGCCGCAGCGCGCCGTTCGGCCGCGACCTGTTCCTCGTCGACGGCCCCGCCCTCGTGGCCATCGTCCGCACCGCCCGGATCGTCGCTGTGGTCGCCGTCGCTGATCTCGGTGTCGGTGGGTTCGGGGCGTTCGCGTAACCCGGTCTCGGCGAGGAGGTCGCGGCGCAGGAAGAACTCGGGCAGCACCTGGTCGCGCTGTTCGACCTCGCGGGCGTGGCGCAACCCTTCGGCGGGTTCGGCGTCGGGCCGGTCGCGGGTGTCCCAGTCCACGGTGTCGGGGTCGACGAGATGGCCGCTGTCGATCTCGACCCACACCTGGTCCTGGTCGAGGTCGAGCCACACCAGCCACGGCCCGGGATGCGCGGCGATGTGGGCGAGCTCGATGGCGTTGCCGTCACCGTCGACCAGCTCAGCCGCGCAGAACAACTCGGCGTCGCTGTCGTAGAGGTCGGGGTAATCGGTGAGGATCCCGAGCCCAGCCTGCGCGTAGGGCAGCGCGTCGGCGAGGTAGGCGCGTTGTTCGGACCGGTCGGCGGCGATCCGGTTGGCTTCGAACTGGAACACGCTACTGCGCACGTTGAGCAACCGGCGCACGGCGTCGAGGTCGCCGACGCTCTCGTAGTCGGCGATGACCGCGGCGTGGGCCAGGTCGTACTGGTCGTCGTCGATCAGCCCGCGCGCGGTGGCCGAGGAACCGACCTTGCCGACGAGTTTGACCTCCTCGCGTTTGGTCTGCAACGCCTTGGCCACGCGGGTGACCGACGCACCGAGATCCAGGGCCTGGGTGATCCCGGCAGCGCGGTCGCCGTTGGTGAGCGGGATACGGCGATCGTTGAGGGTGATCTGCTCGAAGATGCGCTCGATCTCGGCCTCGCTCGCGTCCACGCTCGGGTCGAAATCGCGGATGTAGACCGGGACCTCGGGGATTTCGAAGGCCAGCGCGGTCAGGGTGCGGACCTGCCCGTCACGCACGACCAGACGGCCGTCGGGCATCCGGATCACCAGGATCGGGTCGCGCACACCGTGTTCGCGGATGGAGTCGGTGACATCCGGGTGGTCCTGGAGCTGGAAGGTCTTGCGCACGTTCTCATCGATCTCGAGCAACGCGGGATTCACCGTCGGCCCCGTGCACAACGTATCGAGGCTATCCGGATCGTCGCCGCTGTCGGCGACAGCGATGTCGGGATCGGTGTCGGGATCGGGCGTGGCGTCGACGGCGTCGGTCACGTCGCCGATATCGGTGTCGGTGGTGGGTGTGTCGGTGTCGGTGGGCATCGAGATGGGCTCCTATCGTGAAAGAGGCAGGGACCGGCCAGCTTTGGACTGGTCGGTCCCTGCCTCGGGGGAGGGGACTTCGATGGGTGGAGTCGGGCCGCGGCTACCCGCTGTCGGGTTTGGTGAGGTCCGGGGGTTCGTTGTCGAGGACGATGTCCAGGTCGTGGCGGGCGATGGCGATCTCGCTGTCGATGCCGCCGTGTTTGTCGTCCACGTCGCGGTAGCAGGCGCGGCACACCACCCCGGTGACCGAATAGGCGCTGCCCTTGCCGCTGGCGTGACAGCACGGTGTCAGCACCATCTTGTAAACGGTGCAGAACCTGATGACGACACAGCCTTCGGCGTCGAGGCCGAGGATCTCCTCGACAGCGTCGAACCCCGCGGGCAGTCGCAGTTCTCGCTTCTTCTTCGTCATGGGCAATGCCCTTCCAGGGGCCGAAGAGGTTCTGGTCGGCGCGAAAAAACGACATCGCGGTCGCCCGTAGCCGGGAGGCCGGGGCAACCGCGATGTCGTGGCCGCAGCGCTACTTCTTGGGGCGCGGGGCGACGTTGATCGGGCGCAGGTGCCGGGCCCCGTGCGGTGCCGCGGGTTCGGTGTAGCCCCAGTGCTTGGCTTTCCAGTCCGGGAACTGCTCGCGCCAGCGCGCCACGGTGTCGGCGCCCAGCGCTGTTACCGGACCGGCGGCACCGAAGTGCTCGGCGGTGTCGAATTCGGGACGGGTCAGAACAACGGTTTCGGTCATGGGCACAACTCCTTCGAAAACGGCAGGGACAGGGGCGGGGATTTCGTGCGGGAGAGCGACCTTCCGGGGGACGGTCAGACGAGGGTCATCGCGGTGAGGGCGAGGTCGTCGAGGTTGTCGGCGCGGTCGGGGTCGGGAATGGTCTGGGAGTAGCTGGTGACCGCGTTGGCGATCCCGGCGGCGGTGAGCTGGCCACCGGCGATGAAGTGCGACAGGATCCCGGTGCGTTCGTCCTCGGTGAACCCGAGTTTCTTGCTCATGACTTCGAGGGTGCGTTCGGGTTGGGTGACCGGGGTCCCGGCGTGGCGTTCCAACTCCGCGACCCGCGCGGTCAGGAACTCAGGTGACATCCACTCCGAGACTTTGTCGCGGGTCTCGGCGGTGATCACCGCGAGCCGTTTGCGTTGGGTGTCCTGCGACCAGGCACGGGTGCCGCCGATTTCGAGGCGGTCACCGACGTGGCGTTTGGTGAACGCGAACAACGGCAACGTGAGGCCGTTGCCGCAGATCTGCACCATCAGTTCCGGTTTCAACGTGACGGCGTGGTGGCCGATCTCGCTGTTGGAGAACCGCAACCCGGCGAACACCACCGGTTCGGCCCCGGGCCGGTAGCCGCGGTTCTCGCGGGCGGCCAGGCGGCGGCCGGTGTCGATCTGTCCGGCGACGCGGTGGCGTTCGGCTTCGAGTTCGGGGTTGGCGAACGGGGTCCGATAGTTCTCGAGAAAGGTCGGGGCCAGTGCGCGGATCTTGGGGGAGTACACCTTGCAGTGCATGGAGGATTCCGACAGGTCACACGAGCGCACCGTGACCTCGGTGTCGGCGAGGCGGATGCCGTCCAGGACGGCGGTGAGCACGTCGAGGTTGTCGATGATCCCGTAACGGTCCGAGAGCACCGCCCGCAACACCCCCGGCTGATCCGGGTGGCCGGAGGTGAACAACCTGAGCAGGAACGAGCGTTCGTCGGGGCCGCCGGGCAGGCGCGGATCGGTCGGGCCGTGGAGCAGGCCGTTGATGTTGGCGTCGTAGAGATCGGTGCGCTGGGACTCACGCAACGAGCGCAGGTATCCGGCGGGGATCTTGAGCTTGGATCCCAGATGCGAATCCGCCGCACCGGTCGGCTGATACAGGCCGTCCACGGTCGTGACGCCGCGGTCGTCGAAGACCGGTTCCACCCCCGTGAGCTGCAACAACCCGTCGGAGGCGCGCAGCGCGGAAGCGGGGGCCAGAACATCGAGTTTGGCGGCCTGCTGATCGTTGAGCAGACCGACGAGGTCACCCAGTTCGGCGTGACGCACACACGAAGCGATCGACATGAGGTGTAGATCCTTTCTCGGACAGACGGATACGACACGACACCCACCGGGCGGGGGTGGGTGTCGCGTGAACAGGGGGTGCTGTGCTCGGTTGGTTCGTGGCACCGAGTGCGCGGATGCTCGGGCGCCGGATCGCCCGGGTGCAAGGGGTGTATTCGGACGCGTCAGGCGTTCGGGGCGGGACCGTGGTCGTCGGCGCGGTGCAGGTTGTCGAGCTGTTGAATGAGGTGTTCGATGGCGTCGAGTTGTTCGCTGGTGAGCGCGGGTATCGCCACCACCGCAGTGGTGTTGAAGCCGCCTCCTACGTCGTGGCCGCAGTCCAGACGGCCGGTTTCGGCTTCGGCGGCGGTATCGAAGGCGTGCAGGTAGTACTCGGTGCTGGCCCCGCCCTGCTGGATGTAAGCGAAAGACGGTGTCGGTTCCGGCGCGCCCTCGAGCCACGCGGACAACCCGCCGGATCGGGTGCAGGATGTGATGGGCTCGATCGTGCAGGTCGCATTCGTCGTAGTCGCGCTCCTCGCCGATCTCCGCGTACGCCAACACCGCACGCAGGTCTTCGAGCACCGTGGGGGTGAGTGCCGGGTCGGTATCGAGCGTCATCGAAACTCCTCCAGGTGACTGCGATTGGATCGGGCGCGGGGCTGGTCAGGTTTGTTGGCGCAGGGCCTGCACGAGCGCCCAGGCGGCGTCGGTGTCGGCGCGCGCCGCCGCCAGGCGTCGGAAGCCGCGCTGCTGGCGCACGTCAAGGGTTCCCAGTTCGGCGGCGATTTCCTGGCGGCGTAGATCGGCACGGTGGTGGCGGTGGTGGGCGGCGCGTTCGTCGGTCAGGAATTCGGCGGCGATCTCGATAACGGTGTCGCACACCAACTCCCGCAGATCCGCATCGACGGTGTCGAGCGGGTACCCGAGGTCGAGCACCAAGCGTCCGGGCTCACCCAGACACACCGCCGCCGCGGCCCCACGCCCCGGGTCACCGGGTGTGAACCGGGCCAGCACCCGCGGATTGCCCAACGCCTCACCGTGGGCGCGCAGACCGAAAAACCGCACGATCACCATCGACCGGCGCGCGGGGATCCCGTCGACCAGGACGGTGTGTTCGCCCATGTCGGTGAACACCGTCCCGGTCAACGGTGCCTCGTCGGTGCGGAACAGGGTGTAGGAGGCCCCGTATTCGGCGGTATTGGTATTGGTCGAGAGGCTGAAACCTGGTGTGGGCATGACGAATCCGAACTCCTATCGGTCGACGCGCGAAGAAGGGTGGGTGTGTTCAGCTGGCGTGAGCAGTCCGGTCCCACGCCGCTGTCTCCACTGCGGCGGGTGGCCGGGTGCGGGCGCGGCGGCGACGGGCGAGGGCGCTGTCACCGAATTCGGTGGTGACGATCTCGGTCCGGGGCGGTCGCTGATGCCAGTACGGGTCGTGGAAGGCGGTATCGACACTGCATCCGGGTTCGAGGGTGATGCCGGTGCCGGAGGAGAAGCGCTTGTACTCGGCGTCGCCTTGCCCGTCGCGCATCGCCTGGCCCCCGCTGTACTTGAAGGGCGCTGAACTCTGTGGGACCAGGAAAACGCCGTGACGGGCAAGGTGGGAAGCCAAAGCGATCACGTGATATTCGAATTTGGATCCGAGGTATCCGGGGGCGTTGCCGGTGCGAGGATGGTTGCCGAAAGGCGGGTTGGCGATCGCGGTATCGAACAACCGCCACCGGTAGCGCCCGACATCGAACACATCGGCGCAGACCCAGGTGGCCTCGGGAACCAGCTTCATCCCGACCGCCACGAATGCGGGATCAGCTTCCACACAGACGATTTCGCGCGCCGGTCGCCCGTTGGCCTGCTCTGAGGGGTTGCGGCAGGCGAAAGCCAGCGCGCCGATCCCGGCACACAGATCGATCACCCGGTTACCGACCACATCCAGCGACATACAGTCCGCGAGATCGTTCGGGGTGAAGAACGCGCCACCGGGAAGGCGATTCTCGTTCGCCGATTCCTGGAAGTGGGTCAGCACGAAGTGCTTCTCCTCTTCGTCCAGGTCCCGGCGTAGACCGGCCAACCCGAGCGCTTCGCGATGCGCGCCGGCCTCGGCGCGAGTGAGTCTGCCCATGACGATCGACCTCCGAACACAGGAAAGACACCGCACCCCGGGCACTGGGGGACGGTGAAAAGGGGATGGGATGCGGAAAACAGTTGGTGTCGCGCGGGTTTCAGCTGCGTGGGTGTGCGGTGCTAGTCGGATGCGACGAAAGGATGATGGTGGGAAGCGGAACCGGACCCACGAGCGGCGGTGCCCGAATTCGCGACCGGATCCGGTCCGGAGCAGAGCCTCGGGCAGCGGTCCGAAGGGCGATGTCGATGCGTCCGATTTCGCCTGGGTGACCAGACATTTGCCAAAAGAGTGATGAGTCTCACGAATGTTGTTCTGTCGCTATGGGCAGCGTTGTTGGCGTGTGGTCCGTGCAACTCGGGGTGTCGGCGGGATCCGCTTGAGATTCGCTCCGGATTCGCTTGAGATTCGGTTCTGAGCCTTCCGGTGGCATATGTGAGCTCTGCTTACTCGGCGGCTAGGCGTTATGTCCGTTTGACAACGGTCGATTCGACAACTATTTCGATGCCTCGCACATCGACCGCTAGCGAGGTGCCGGTTGCCAAGGGGGTGCGAGGGGGATGGTCGATGGTTGCGCGGTCGGTCGGATGGCGGAGTCCCCGTAGAGTTCTCGGCAGTGGACCGGCTGCGGGTGTCGGCCGGTTCGCTGCCCAGTTCTCCTGCTTTGCTTGGGATTTCGGTCCAAGCGCGGCGGTGGAGGCGTCCCGACTGCCCGGTGGTTGGTGCGTGTCCGTCCGTCGCGGTTGGCGCGGAGGACGAAGCCCCGTGTGGGCGGAGCGAAAGGACGCGGTTCACCGATGAGTTGGTCCATGGGTAGGTTCGAGCGCGGTCGCGAGACCGTCGGCACCCTCGCCAAGAGAGGCGGGCAGGTGGTGTTGATCGGCCTGCGAGTCCTGTCGGTCGTGTCGATGCTGGTGAACGTCGTCGGGAACGATGACGCCGCCAGCACGGCTATGACCGTGCTGGCGGCGATCGGTAGAGCGGGCAGGATTCTGGTTAGCGTCACGAACTGACAGGATCCGACCCTCTGGGAAGACCCTCGGGGCAGCGTCGTGCGGCGCGAGACCTCGGGGGCCTTCTCCGAGGCAAGCCTACGGACAACCACAACCCCAACGAAATCCCGCGGTCGCCCACTACCGCTGGAGCAGGTAGCCCAGCCGCCCGCGGCCGGTGACCGGCGGGGCGGCGTCGCCAACACCGTCGAGGACTGCCCGCAATCCGCGGACCCGGGCGGGGCCGAGGTGGTGGGCGATACCCATCTCGGGCGACTCCGGTGAAGCCGCCGCCGCCGCAGCGGCGGGCTGTGGTCGGGCAGCGACTCAAGCCAGTCGAGGACTCCCCGAAGGTCGGCGCGGGCCACGACGGTGATGCCCTCGACCGGGTCGAGGTCGGCGGTACCAGGGCAACGGCCAGCGAAGGGGGATGGGATGTGGAAAGCGGTTGGCGTCGTGCGGGTGTCAGGATCGCGGTGTGTGCGGCGTGGATTATTGGGGTGCGCGCAGGATCTCGAATTCATGTAGCGCCCATCCGAGGGCGGCGCGCAGCAGGGGACTGGTGGTGACGGTCGCCTCGTCGGTGATCTCTGCGCGTCGCCAGTGGGTCGGGGAGCACACTACGACTTGGCGGACGGTGCCGATGCCGTGGCCGTAGGTGTAGGTGCGGTCCAACCGGATGACCGCCCCGACCGCCCCGACCGCCGCGGCTGCGCGGCGGCGGGCATCGGCCGCGGCGCGGTGGTGGCGGAGCGCGTCGGTCCGCCACTGGCAGGCGTACGGGTGCTCGGTGGGGGTGAGTGCTTCGAGCACGCGGCGGGTGACGCCGTGGTGCTGGACGGGTCCTTCGGTTTCGTGCAGGTGTTTGACGACGATCTCGGATGTGCCGTTGCGGTGGCTGCGCAGATACAGCACCACATGCGCCGACACCGTCGCTGGTGTGGTGGTGGTGTCGGCGATCGCGGCGTAGAGGGCATAGGACCAACCGCCCCGGTGGCCGGTGCCCAACGCGGTGCGGCAGTGGGCCACGACCCGGTGCCCGTCGCGCAGCTGTTCGCGTAGGTTGTCCAGGACGAAGCGGTGGGTGTCGACCGATGCCGACACCTGGTATCCGGTCGAACCCATAGAGGTCTCCTCCCGATTCGGGGGCCACGGGGGCGCGGGTGGGTCAGCGGTGGTCTCCGATGAAGTCGCTCAGTCGGTGCTCGGCGGCGTCGCCGAGGTCGGTGACCGGTCGGGGTTGCTGCCGGGACCGTCGAGGGCTGCCCGCAGTCCGCGGACCTGGGAGGGGCCGAGGTTGTGGGCGATAGGTGTCCCGGGTGACTCCGGTGAAACTGCCGCCGCGGCGGCGGGCTGGTGGTTGGGCCGTGACTTGAGCCAGTCGAACACTCCCCGAAGATCGGGGCGGGCCACGACGGTGATGCCTTCGATCGGGTCGAGGTCGTCGGTGTTCTCGCCCGCGGCGATGACGACGTGCCGGAATTCCGCGCGCGCTGCCGCCGCGATCAAGGCCCTCAGCGCGTGGGGGGGGGTGGCTGGGGCGCAGCCTGCCGTCGAGGCCGACCTCGGCGAGGAATACGACATGGTCGAGCAGCCCCCTCCACGGCGGGTCGACGGCGAGCTGGTGCAAGGTGACCGCGACCGCCAGATCGTGCGGCGGCCGGTGGCCGGAGCCGCCGAGCCGGTAGAGGCGATACGGGTCGTTCGGATATCCGGCGTCGCTGTTGAGCAGCCCGGCGCGGACTCGATTCCGGGTCTCGGGCGGGACCGGGTACGCGGGCACCGATTCGGCGACCGGGTCCGGCACAGCGGTGAAACTGGCCGCGATCATGGCCAGCTCGGTACCACCGGGGTGGGTGAGGGTCACCGTCCAGGCGAAAGTATCGATCACAAGGGTTCTCCGTTCGGTCGTCCCGGGGATGTCGTCGCCGGGAAACGGCTCGGTGGGCAGGCCACCGCAGACGAGACAGATGTCACGGGGCACCGCGGCCGGGGGTGAGGTGCTCGGCGCTGTTCATCGCGGAATCCGTTCGGCCGGTGCGTGGATCGGCGTGTGGGCTTCCGGGGGGGGCTGATCGGGGGCCTGGGTGCTGAAGGCGGTGAGGGGGCGGCCCGCACGCCAGTTGGTCCAGGCGTCGGCGATATTGGGGCGCGACGCGCCCGCGGCCACGAGCACGGCGTAGGCGTGGGCGAAATCGACCGCGTCACCGGACCCGACACCGGCCGCGTCACACCAGCCACGCACATAACCGAGAGCCTCGGCACACAGCCACCACGCCGTCCGGTTCCCCAACGCCGCGTCGTACTCCTCGAAACGCGGTGC
Organism: Nocardia noduli; assembly: GCF_019038455.1. Lineage (NCBI taxonomy): Bacteria > Bacillati > Actinomycetota > Actinomycetes > Mycobacteriales > Nocardiaceae > Nocardia > Nocardia noduli. The sequence continues at coordinate 166,128 of NZ_JAFMPL010000005.1, read as the reverse complement.
CCGCTCGACCGAGACCCGGGCGGGGGCCAGGTTCGCTGTCAGGTCACCGGCGACCCGCCACGCGACCCACGCCTCCGCCAAATCCGGCACGAGAACACCCTCACTGGTGAGTGATTCGGTGACACGCTCGGCGTAGGCGGCGGCGAACGCCCGGGCGGTGGCGGCATCGGGGGTGGACGGGTACTGGATGTGCAACACACCCCAAACGAAGCCCTCGGCACGCGCGCGGGCATTCTCGGCGTGAACGTTGGTGGCGGACGGGTCGGTGGGCACGGGTATGGACATGAGGCATGACTCCTTCGCAACAAACAACAACGCCGCCGTGGTGCACGGCGGCGGCGTATCAGTCGGTCCGACAGTGGATTTCGAGACGGCCCGGTGAGCCCTCGGCGGTCCTATCGTGTGTCGGATCCGCGTAGGTGCAGGGCTTCGACGATGTCGTGGGTGCTGGGGTGATCGGCACCGCGCAGGTCGGCGATGGTGACCGCGACCGCGAGGGTCCCCTCGGCGCCGCGGCGGGTGATCCGGCCCAGACCCAGTGCCGCCCCGAGTGGCGCTGCCTCCTTGGGCGACAATGGGAACTGTCGGCACAGCAGCGGTGCGGGGACGCGGGCATTGCTGGTGTAGCCGTGCTCGCGCCACCGCCGGACCGCCGCCGCGCGTGCCGCGCTCACCCGTGCACGGACTTCGGCGCTGGATTCACGCGAATCGTCTCCGAAACCGCGACGGGTGTCGGGGTCCTCGCGCACGGTGATGTCGACCCGCTCGGCCAGCGCACTGTGCAGCCGTTCCCTGTGACGGCGTTTGGCCGCTGCCGGGCAGGCGCAGCCGGTGTCTTGGGTTGCGGGGCAGAGGCATTCGGCCGAGGTGAACACCGCGACGGTGTCGCAGGGCAGTCGCAGCACATTGTCCCGGTTGGCCGCCACGACTTCACCGTCATCGAGTGAGACCCGTAACGCCTCGATGGTGCGGTCGTGCAGTTCGGGATAGGACTCCAGGTGCAGCACACCGAGATGAGCGCGCGCGAGCGCGCCGGGACGTGCCGTGGCGGCGCTGCCCGACAACGCCCGCGCACTCGCCGAATGATGGACCTCGACATAGGGGCGCGCGCTGAGTGGTGCGAGCGGCCCCTCGGGCAGCAGGCCGGTCAGCGCCGCGATCGCCCGGACCTGGAGCGACTCGGTCTCGGTCAGGCGTGGCAGCAACCCGGGCAGGCGGCGAGCGAGCGCGCCGAGCCCGGCGGTCGGAGGTCCGATCAGGCGCAGGTGGTGTCCCCCGGCCGCGGCCACCTCGAGCGCCCACCGCGCCCGGAAGTGACCACGGATGTCACTGAGATCCACACCGGTGAATTCCGGCGGCACCGCGACAGCGACAGGACTGGACAGGGCGTCGTCGGTGCCGCCGAGCCAGGCCAACACCGCCGCGAGGTGATCAGCACCGAGAACGGTGATCCCCGATGCGAGAGCGGCCTCGGTCGAACTTTCGCGCGGCACGATCACGGTGGTGTGGCCGTGGTCGCGGGCGGCCAGGACCGCGGGCAGGATCCCGCGCACGGCACGTACCGTGCCGTCGGGGGCGAGTCGCCCGAGCAGCACGACCCCGGCCAGCCGCGACGCGGAGATCGTGGCCGGGGCGTCGGCGGCGAGTACCGCCACCGCCACGGCGAGATCGTGCACACCGTCGATACCTGAGCTGACCGGCGGCGACATGGTGAGCGTGATCCGGGCCTGTGGCCATTCCCGCTCACTGGCGGTGACAGCCGCACGAATCCGGTCGAGACATGCGGGCATCTGGTCCTCGGAGCGACCGGTCACGGTGAGCGAGGGCAATCCTGGGGTGACCTCGGCCGTCACCTTGCGTGGGTGCCCGGTGAGTCCGGCCACGTTCACCGACCACGCCACCGCGCCCCTCACCGGCCACCCTGAGCGAGCCGTTCGACGGGCGGGGGCAGACGACAAGCCGAAACCGCAGCGTGAAGGAAAGGACTGGAAGCGATCATGGATCTCTCCGATCTCGAGGGTGCCGGGACGAGGGGCAGAAGCCGCAGCAGGGCAGGCCGGGCAGAGGAATCGGTCGAACAGCGACCGAACGGGTCGACGGCGCTGTCGGGGGCGACGAATACTGTGGCGTGACAGCGGATTGCGGGAGGCCGGCGCGATTCGCGGGGTGGTCAGTGGCCCGACGTCGTCGGCCCGGGTGTCGCTGGGTTCAGGCGGCGGGGAGGTAGGTGCGGGCCTCGACCAGGGCACGGACCTGGTTGTGGACTTCTTCGGGCCAGCGCACCGGCCCGGTGATCGCGAACTCGGTCACGGGGAGTTCGACAGGGTCACCGTGCACACGCGCGACCGGGCGGCGCCGCGCGCGCAGGCGCACCACTCCCGGGTCGGTGATCGGTTCGGGTGGTGTGGCGAACCAGTACGGCGGGTGCGCCCATGCCGCGTCGTAGTCGATGCCGTCGAGGTGCCAGGACCAGCGCTCGGCCTGAAGGCCATGCTGGTAGTCGAGTTTGGTCTTGCCGGGTTTGCGTTTCGGGCGCGGCGGCAGGTTGGTGACGGTGGTGTCGAGGTCGGCGAAGATATCGGGGAACCGTTGGCGGGCTTGGTCTTCGGTCATGACAGCGGTGACGTCGTGGAAGCGGACCGTGTCGTCGGTGGTGATCCACCGATGCCCGGTCATCTTCGCCGTGATGGTGTGCAGCATCAGCGGCGAGAGGGAGAAGTTGACCACCGACACCGATTTCGGATTCACGCGCGTGATCTGCCGCCACGTCGACCCGTGAGCGCGCACGAAGTCCCCGACCGTGAAATCCTCACGGCGCCAGCCCAGAGTCTGGCCTTGGTCGATCTGGGATTGTCGGACCTGTTTCCAGTAGGCGATGTCTTTCTCGCGCTGGGTCATCCGGGCCAGTACCCGCTCCCGGTACTCACCGGTCGCCGGGCTGGTGGTGTCGGTCTGATACACCTCGCCGCGGCCGTCGAGGAAGCGGCGGGTGTGCCCGTCCAGGGTGCGTTGATCGCCGCGCTGCTCGGCCTCGAGGGTGTCGATCCGGTTGGCGACCGTGCGGGGGGAATTGCGCAGTTCGGTGGTGTAAGTTGCGGATTCGGCGCGATGGTGGGCGCGGGTGGCGTCGCGGTCGGCCTCGACCGAGCGACCGAATGCCTTCCACGCCTTGTCGATCGCGTTGCGATGGCGGCGTTCGGAATGGTGTCCGATCTTGATGGGCTCTCCGAACGGGGGTAATCGGTCGTGGGCTCGCTGATGGGCGGCCTCCGCGGCGTCGGCTTTCGCGTCCTTGCGCGATGCCTTGTCCCGCAACGCCTCGACCCTATCGGCCTGACGGCTCGCGCGGTCGGTCTCGGCGTCCTCGGTCGCGCGCGAGGAACGGTCGATGTCGACCTCGACGGTATACCCGGCCTCACGCAACTTCTCGGCGGCGTAGTCGATGTAGTACTGCTTGGGTTGGCGATCACGGGAGGACACCACGTACCAGCCGTCCAGGCTGCGGCCCCACCGCCAATGCCCGATCGTCTCGCGTACCGCGGACATGATCTCGTAGGTGCCGTCACCGCGGTCGGTGCCGGTCAACAGGGTGCCCTCTTCGGCGGTATGAGAGATCGTGAGTGCCGACACGAGCACCACCTCCTTCCAATAGTTGTCGACATGCGCATGCGGGCATGATTCGGGCACGATCGTGGGGTTGCCGTGGTCGCGGACCCAGGCAACCGAGGTCGGTCTCTACCACAAGCGGGTTGGGGGAGCCGGTGGTCGTGGGCCGGTCGGGGTGGGTTCGTCGTGGGTGAGGTCGTCGACGGGCTCACCGATCCACGCCGCGGTGGAACGCGAGATCAGAGATCGACGCGATGACTCACCCCGGGCTCCTCGGTGATCCACACCCCGCCCGCGCGGTATTCGCCGGACGCGGTCAGGATTGCCGCGTACTCGGCGGCGCGGTCGCTCTCGGCGAACCACCCGGCCGCGCTGAGATCAGGTAGGCCGGGGCGAACCTCGGCACTGACCAGAATGGTGCAATCGTCGCGGTCCGACGGCCACACGAACGAGCCATCGGAGGAGATCGTGCGCGTGGAACCATCCCGATAGTGCGCGACATAGCCCAGCGACCCGGAGACCTCCGGGGTGTGACCGTCGCGCTCCGAGGAGACAGCGTCGGTGTGCCTGCCGCACGCCGTGCACAATCCGCTGGTGCTGACATCGGTGTTGTAGCAGCGGGCCTCGGTGCGTTTGACGACCGGCCCCAGGAAACGATCCTCCATTCCAATTCCTTTCGACGTCGTGGATACAAGTGGTGGGCACGGGTGGGGTCGCGGTCGGCTTCGACCTCGCGGCCGAACGCTGTGCACGCCTTGTGATTGCGGAGCACGAGAGTGAACCCGGGCAGTCCGGCGGTGTCGTCGTGTTCGTCGCCACGGCAAGGGGGTGTCAGACGCGGCCGGGAGCGGGTGCGGGTGCGGGCAGTCGGTAGTCGTGGGGGCCCAGGCGGGTGAGTTCGTCGTAGGTGAAGTCGTCGACGGCCTCACCGATCCACCGCGTGAGGGGGCCGGGCAGTGGCGCGTCGCCGTGCAGCCAGGCGTCGAAGATCTCGCCGAGGTCGAACAACCTGTCGGTCTTGCGGTCGAGCACACACAGTCGGGCGGCGTCACCGCAGCACACCCGCATCAGCGACAGCTCGGACGCGATCTCGATATCCCCGAACAGCCGACCGATGTGATCACCGGGCACCTCCGCCAGGGGTCCGCGGCCGAGGCGGCCGGTGAACATCCCGGGATTGAAGAACTCCCGCAGTCCGGTGATGAGTTCGTGTCGGCGTGCGGTGATGACCGCGAATACCACCTCGCTGAAGGTGTCACCGACGCTCGACTTCCGGATCGCGGCCCGCACGCGTGGCAGTTCGGCTCGGGTGAGAGTCCCGCCGACCAAGGCCAGCAGATCCGCCACCGACACCACCACCGAACCCGGCGCTGCACTCACTGGCTCCGTATCCGTCGTCGGCCGGGTCGGCGGCGGGTCGGCCGGGTCGGGGTCTTCGTCGCAGCCGCCGACCTCGAGGTAGGCGCCGGACAGCCGGTCGTGTTCGGGGATCTCCACCAGGGTCAGTCCGCCCTCATCGATTCCGACATGCCCGGACAGGTCCAGGCCGGAGGCCCACGTGCGTAGTTGCTGGACGGGGATCATGGCAACTCCTGCTTTCGCTGGTGTCGGAGAGGAATCTCGCGGTGGTCCTCGGTCAGAGACGGCCGGTGATCAGGGACAGGACGCCGTTGGCGACCTCGACGATGTGCTCGAGGTGGAACCGCGCCGCCTCGGCGGAGGAGACCTCGTCTTCGGGGAACAGCAACTCGGTGAACCCGGTGGTCAACCCGAGTCCCTCCTGGCTGCCGTCCTGGTTGCGCAGTACGAGGGTGAACCCGGGCAGCGCGGCAGTGTTGTCGTGATCGAGGCACAGCTCCAGGCGCGGATCCTCGGTGAGGACATCGGCTTCGCACGCGGCTTCGAACAACGCCACCAGGTCACTGGCGGGCATCAGGTCGTGGCGGCCCGGTAGCAGACCCTCGACCCGGTCGGCGTGCACCGCCAGCCAGCCCGCGAACGCAGGTTCATCGATGGCGAACGGGACCGGTTCGTGGTGGGCGATGACGAAGGCGGTCTCGGGCCTACCACTCACCGCAGCGACGGCGGGGCATTCGTCGTCGTCGGGGTCCTCGGCGGTGAGCAGTTCGTGTGCGCGGGCCAGCAGTGCCTTCTGGTGCGCGCCGAGGATGTCGTGGGGTCACCGGTACTGGCCCACAGTTCAGCGGCCGTGCAGATCAGGCTTTCGGTCTCCAAGGTGGTGAACTCGTGCTGGATCGGGGACACGGGTGTCGTCCTTTCTGTGGGGAGGTAGGACGGCTCACGCCGGCCGTGACAGGCCGGGACCGCGAAGCTGGAAGCGAACAGAGGTCGGCCCGACGCGAATCACGCACGAGCCGAGAGGGTCGGCGCGATGCACCGGATGCGGTGCCTGGTGTGGTGTGGTGTCAGTCAGCGCGGGAGGGCCGGTGCTCAGGCGGCGACCCGAGAGTCCGCGTGATGCAGTGCGGCGTGTTCGAGTGCCCATAAGCGCTCGTCGGCGTGTCCGCCCCACCGGGTTTCGAAACCCATGCGTTTCTTCGGGCTGATGGTGTTCGGGGCGGCGACGAAGAACTCCTCCAGGCGCGGATAGGTCTCGGTCTCGACGCTCAGCCACAGCCGGGTGTGCTCACCATCGACTCGCACAGCGATCTCGAGGCTATCTGCCAGGTCGAGGACGTACCGCTCGGCCACCGTGCGGTCGGCGCGGTGGATGATCTCGACCGCGCGCCATGCCTGGGCGCGGGCGCTGTAGCAGCGCCGTACCCGGTACACCGCCCACTCGCATGAGTCCATCACCGCGTCGGCCAGGGCGTGGACCTCGACCGCACCGTCGGCCCTGAGCCTGTCGCGCAACGATTTCCCTGGCCCGAACAGTCCGCTGCGGTGGTTGAGCGCCAGTGCGCAGTACTCGTCGACCAGATGGCGGTAGGCTTCCTCGGGGTATGCGCGGTAGCGGGCGAGCTGGTCGGGCCAACTGGGCACGGAGACGAAACAGCATTGACGACAGCAACTTTTCGGCCACCACACGCCGAACAGTCCGTACAGGTAGCCCTGGCTCATGGCGCGGGACATCCTTGTCGTGGCACAACAGGTGTCAGATAGGTCTATGTCCTGTTTGGGGGAGTGCGCTCGTCTCCGGTCTCGTGGCGATAGGTCCGGGTGTATGTCTCTATTCCTGTGCCGAGTATGTGATGCAGATCATCGGTGTGCCGAGTCGTAGGTTGTTGGCAGACGATGGCGAACGCGCATCATCGACGAGAGAGCTGTCCGTGTGATGAAAGTCGTTGCTGTCGCGGGTTTTGGGGGTCTGCGTGCTGTCTTGTCCGTGCCATGCACGGACAAGACAGATTGAGGTCGGCCCTTCTTCCGTAGGCGGGAGAAGGGTAGGCGGGCGTGGTGAGTTGGGCGAGCAGGTGGTGGACGCGGTTGGCGATGTCGTCGCGGATTAGGCGCATGCGTTCGATGCCGTCGATCCCGTGCTGGGAGGGTTCATCGGTGTCCCAGTTGATGATTCGCTGGCCGTCGGCGGGTTCGAGGGGGGCTTCGCGGCCGAGGGTGACAGGTTCAAGCCGCCGGTGTAGCCGAGGGTTTTGATCTCGTCTAACAGTCGCAGCACGGGAACGCCCGGATCATCGGTGCGACGCCGGCGTAGGTGGTCGCGGTAGGGATCGACCAGAGTCGGTCGATACTGGGGTGGGCGGCGCAATCGGTCCGGCTCGGGTGCGCGTGGGTAGCGTTTGACGGTGTTCAGCGAGATCTCGAGGCGACGTGAGCAGTCCAGCAGACCAGGGGCCGAGCCGACTTGACCGGATGCTACCTCCGCTTTATGCTCGAACATATACGGAGGCATAATCCGTTTTTATGTGGTCGCAGGATCACCGGAAGCAGGAGGGCGCATGAGGGCCAGTGAACAGCGGGGGCGAAAGCCCCGAGTGGACGTCCAGCGCAACCGCGCGGCCCTTCTGGAGACCGCGCAGCGTCACTTCCTGCGACATGGAGTCGGCACCTCGCTCGAGGCGGTGGCCAAGGAGACGGGCGTCGGGCCCGGCACCCTGTACCGGCACTTCCCCACCCGGGAGGCGCTGCTGGCGGCCGTGCTACAGACACGCTCCGAGGAGCTGGTGGCCCGCCGGGCCGACATCGAGCAATTGGGCGATGCCGGCGAGGCGTTGGAACAGTGGCTGCGGGCGATGGAGGACTACTTCAGCACCTTCAGCGGGCTCCCGGACCCGCTCATGGCCGCGGCCCAGGCGCAGGAGCCGGACAACCCGCTCACGATTCCTTGCGACATCTTCATCGCCGCCACCGACAAGTACGTGGAAGCCGCGCAGCTCGCGGGGCAGGTGCGTTCGTCGGTGCGGGGGTACGACCTGTTCCTCGCGGCCTGTTCCATTGCCTGGATCAAGGGCAACGGCGCCGACGAACAGTCGCTCGACCGGCTCCGCACGCTGCTCGCCAGCGGCTACCGCGAGCGGGACCAGAATGCGTGAACCGTTGGACGCCCGGCTCGCTCAGGTCTGAGCCGCCAGCGCCCGATACCGCAGTTTTCAAGGAGATTCAATGAGACATTCACCAAGAGTGCTGCCCGCTGACGCTCGCCGCATTGTGGCGCAGGGAGGTCTCGGCTACCTCGAGGGCGCCCGGTGGCACCGTGGGGCGCTGTGGTTCTCGGACATGACCCGGTGCAAGATCAGTCGCCTTTCCCCCGGCGAGCCGCCCGAGGATGTCGCCGATGTGCCCGGGCGCCCCTCGGGTCTCGGTTTCGGCCCGGATGGGGCACCGATGGTCGTTTCCATCGACGACGGACGGCTGCTGCGGGTGGGACGTAGCGGACTGGAAGAACTCGCCGATCTCGAGTCGGTCGCGTTCCATCCCAATGATATGGCCGTGGACCGAGAGGGCCGCGCCTATATCGGTCCGCAGGGCTACGTTTTCGGAACCGATCCCATCGGTGTGGGTTTGATCATCTGCCATCCCGATGGCCGAATCGACACCGGCGGTGAGGATCTGATATTCCCCAACGGCATCGCTATCTCCGGCGACGGGCGAACCCTGGTCGTCGCGGAATCGTTCCGGGCGCCACGGACCAGGCTCACTGCGTTCACCGTGACCGACGACGGCGCGCTGACAGATCAGCGCGTGTTCGCCGAATTCGGGTCACCGGATATAGAGGCGATCGATGGCATCGGCATCGACAGCGAGGGTGCGGTGTGGGCGGCCTTCCCGTGGATCGGTGAATTTCGCCGCGTCCTCGATGGCGGCGAGGTCACCGACGTCATCCGAATCGACCCGGACACCGCGACATATCCCGACGGCGGCACTTTCGCGGTGGATGCGGTACTCGGCGGACCGGAGATGAAGACCCTCTACCTGCTCATCTCCGATACCAGCCCCGAGCGCCTCGGCAATGGCATGGATGCCACGGGCCGGATCGAAGCCATTGAGGTCGAGGTGGCGGGAATCCGAGACTGACGGCAGGCTCCTACGTCGGCGCAAGCGTCTCCGCGACAGTGTCCCGGAGTGCTTCGCCCCCGCTGCGACAACCATCCTGGAGGACGTAGTGGAAACGAGTCGCGCCGTCCACCGCTGACCGCGCCGCCCTCGGGCGTGAAACGGCATGAGGGTGGTTTCGGCGCCGCGAAGTACACCAACACACCACGAATACCGACAAGCGAACACCAATAGCGCGCAGTCCCCTGCTCTGCGCCGGAGTCTTGCCGTGGCGCCGCCCGCGAGCACTCGCAAGGCGCTCGGCACCCACAAAGTGGGTCCTGCACAGCCCTCCATGACGGCTCCTGGCGGGTCATCCGCACTGTGCCCGGCCGCTATGGCGGCTGCGCGCCATGGGAAGGAACTACCTTGACCGGCACGGCATCCCCCTTCACCGGCCTGGCGCGCTCCCGGCGCTCCCCCCGCAAGTTCATGCCCGCCCCCCTGCCTCCTGCGGACATCCGTGGGGTGCTGGAAGATGCGCAGACGGCCCCCTCGAACAGCAACACCCAGCCGTGGGCAGTGCACATCGTCTCGGGTGTGGAACGGGACGCGCTGGCCAGGGAACTGCTCCAGGCCGATGAGGATGGACGCATCTCCCCGGATTTCACCGCCGACTACGGCGAGGGAATCTACTTCGAGCGGGCGCAGGCCCTTGCCGCGGGCTACTACGGAAGCCTGGGAATCGAGCGCTCGGACCGGGAAGGCAGGAAGGCGGCGGTCCGCGAAAACCTGGAGTTCTTCGGGGCTCCCCACGTCGCGCTCCTGTTCATGCCTGCTTTGGGCGACGGGGTGCGGACGGCCGGTGATATCGGCATGTACGCGCAGAACTTCCTGCTCTCGCTGGCGTCGAGGGGGTTCGCCGGCATTCCGCAGACCATGCTCGGGCTCTATGCCGGCACCGTCCGCGCGGTCCTAAATGTTCCCGAGGATCTCAAGCTGCTGTTCGGCATCTCCTTCGGTACGGCCGACCCGGCGGCACCGGTGAACGCGTTCGGCAGGACACGCATCCCGCTCCAGCACAGCGTGGTCCTGCACAGCACTCCCGGTGTCCTCGACGGTCAGTAGCCCGTCCGCCCGCTGCTGCCACCCGGCGCGTGGGTCCTGGCCGCCAATCGGTCGGCTGGACCAGGAGCCCGCGCCCACGCCTTCCTCGCACTCGCCCGATCCGCCCTTGACAATGCGGAGGATGGCTCCGTATTTTGGGAAGGGATCGGAGGTTGCCTCCGTTTTTCTCGCCTCGTTTGGAGGAGCAACAATGACAAGCCGACAGATAGTTCTGGGAATGCAGTTCAGCGGCGGTTACGGGGCAGAACCCGGGGCCTGGCGGCTGCCGGGTGCGAACCTGAACAGCTACACCGACATGGACCAGTTCGTGCGCTACGCACAGACCGCCGAACGCGGCAAGGTCCAGCTGCTGTTCATCGCCGACACCCCGGTCCTGGACATGGACCTCACCCACCACGCCCCGCGCCAGGCGATCGACCCGCTGCTGCTGCTGACCGTCCTCGCGCGCGAGACCGAGCGGATCGGTCTGGTCACCACCGCCTCCACCACTTTCACCGAGCCCTACAACCTCGCCCGCCAGTTCAAGGCCTTGGACGTGATCAGCCACGGCCGGGCCGGCTGGAACGCGGTGACCACCTCCACCCCCGCCGCCGCGGCGAACTTCGGCAGCAAGATCCCGCCGCGCGCGCAGAAGTACGAGCGTGCCCACGAGGTCATCCAGATCGTGCAAGCGTTGTGGGGCAGCTGGGAGAAGGACGCAATGCTGCTCGACGTCGAGAAGAAGCGCTACGCCGACATGGACAAGATCCGGCCGATCAGCCTGCGGGGCCGCCACGTCGCCTCCCGCGGCCCACTGCCCATCCCCCCGTCCGAGCAGGGCCAGCCGGTCATCTTCCAGGCAGGCGGCGGTGAATACGGCCTCGAGATCGCGGGCCGTTACGCCAGCGGCGTCTACGCCAACCCATACACCATCGAGGACGCCCGGGCCCAGCGCCAGGCCCTGCGGGACGCCGCCAAGCGCGCGGGCCGCGACCCGGACGAGGTGAAGATGCTCGCCGGGTTCATGCCGACCATCGCCTCCTCCCGCGCGGCCGCCCTGGAGCGGCGCCGCTTCCTCGACGAGGTCGTCGACCTGGGCCAGCGCGTGCGCTACCTCGGCACCATGATCGGCCTCCCGCTCGACCCCGACCAGCTCGACGAGCCCCTGACCACGCAGCAGTTGGCCGACGCCGCGCCCAGCCCGCACGACCCGCGCTCCGCCCGTGCCCTGGAACTGGTCCGGGAAGGCTGGAGTCTGCGCGACGTGCTCGCCCACGGTGTGATCGACTATCACCCGGTGATCGCCGGCACCGCCACCGACGTGGCCGACCACATGCAGCAATGGTTCGAGGCGGGGGCATGCGACGGGTTCTCGATCGCCCTCGACGGCTTCCACGACGGCTTCGACGCCTTCGTAGACCAGGTCGTCCCGATCCTGCAAGAACGCGGGCTGTTCCACGAGGACTACGAAGGCCCCACCCTGCGCGAGAACCTCGGTGCCCCTGAGCAGTACGGCCTCGACCTGCGCGTCTCCGAGCAGACCCGGCCGTGACCACCGCGGCGTCCGGCACCGCCGGCCGTCCGGCACCGCGAATCCGTCGGCGTCCCGCGCCGTCAGCCATCTCCCGCGGCCTTTCCTGGGCCCACCCCCGATCATGCATGACACTCGCTCGACGAACTGGCCGACGTCGCCGCCGGCAACGGCAAAGCGCAGAGCGACCGGCCATTCGCACCACCCCCGGAGCACCCCCGCATGAATAAACCCTTACTGACCACCGACCGTGGCACTTTCGGTGACGACGCACCGCCCCGGAGTGACGTCGCGGTGTCCGCATCGGCCATATCGGCCCCCGCGGCCGCCAGAACTCCCGCAGGGCGCGGGCTCGTCCCCGTCCTGGCATTCAGCGGCATCGTCGTCGCCGTCATGCAGACCCTGCTCGTCCCCGTCATCGCCGATCTCCCGCGACTGCTGGACACCACGCCGTCCAACGCCGCCTGGGTGATCACCGCGACGCTGCTGTCCAGCGCGGCCGCCACTCCGGTCTTGGGGCGGCTCGGCGACCTCTACGGCAAGCGCCGCCTCGTCCTCGTCAGCCTCGGGCTGATGGTGCTGGGCTCGCTGATCTCCGGATTCACCTCCGACCTCGTGCCCATGATCGTGGGCCGCGCCGTTCAGGGCTTCGCGTTGGGCGTCATCCCGCTCGGCATCGGCATCATTCGAGATGAATTGCCTCGCGAGCGGCAAGGATCGGCCATGGCGCTGATAAGCAGCTCCATCGGCGTCGGCGGCGCGATGGCTATACCGCTGGCCGCGCTCATCGCCCAGAACCTCGACTGGCACTGGCTGTTCTTCGGCGCCGCCGCCCTCGGCGCGGTGGCCATGGCCGCGATCCTCGCCGTCGTCCCCGAGAGCACCCAGCGCACCCCCGGCCGCTTCGACGCGATCGGCGCGCTCGGGCTCACCCTCGGACTCGTCGCCCTGCTGCTGCCTGTCTCCAAAGGCGCCGACTGGGGCTGGGGAGCCACCACCACGCTGGGACTCTTCGCCGCCACCGTGGTGATCTTCCTACTGTGGGCCCTGTTCGAGCTGCACGTCAAGGACCCGCTGTTGAACCTGCGCACTGCCTCGCGCCGCCAGGTCCTGCTGACCAACCTGGCCGCGATCACCACCGGCCTCGCGTTCTACGCGGTGACACTCGTCTTGCCGCAGCTGCTGCAACTGCCCGAATCCACCGGGTACGGGCTGGGGATGTCCATGATCGCCACCGGCGTCTGCGCGTCGTCCATGGGCCTCGCGATGATGATTGCCTCCCCGCTCGCCGCACGGCTCTCGGCAGCGCGCGGGCCGAAGGTCACCCTGATGACAGGGCTCGTGCTGCTCGCCGTCGCGTATCTGGCCGGGACAGCGCTGCTGGGTGCCGTGTGGCAGATCGTGCTCGTCGCCATCCTCGCGGGCAGCGGCGTAGGCGTCGCCTACTCGGCGATGCCCGCGCTCATCCTCGGCGCTGTCGATCAGTCGGAATCGGGCGCCGCCAACGGGCTGAACACGCTGATGCGGGCCATCGGCACGGCACTGTCCAGCGCCGTCGTCGGTGTCGTTCTCGCGAGCACGGCTCAGCACGTGGGAAGCGCCGAGGTGCCCACGCTGGAGGGCTTCCGCATCTCGTTCCTGATCGCGGCGGGCGCGGCGCTGCTGGGCCTGATCCTCGCGGCGTTCCTGCCGGGCGGGCAAGATGTCCGACGATCAGCCGGGACGGTGCCGCCGTTCGATGTGAACTCCGCCCGGCGCTACGGCGACGTGGCGGAGGAGGCAGCGGATTCGCTCGAATGAGGCGAGTACCCAGTCGCTGTTCGGGACGGCCCGCGGGGTCCAGATTCCCGAGATCTGGCGCTTGCGCGATGTGCAGCGCCTTGACCTGCGGATTTCCCGGGTAGCAGTCCAGCTCCGCGAAAACTGGCGGTAGCGGGTTACCGCGCATAGCTGCGGCCTATGTGCGGTAACTCCGCCTACGACCTGGGCGAATGCCACGACATGACCACGTCGACTCCGGAAACTATGTGCGGTAGCGGCTTACCGCCAGTTCCGTCGGCGGTGGACCCCACGGGCCGGGACCAGGACAACGTCTTCCGGGTTTTCGACATCGCAGATGAAGTTCAGCTCGCTCGAGGGGGCACACGAGTCGGGAGTGGAGCTGGTCGGCGCCGACTCGGACGAGTTCGATCCGCAACCGAGGACCGCGACCCCCAGCAGGGCGCCGATAACAATGGTGAACAGCGTTTCAATTGCCTAGTTCTTTCATTACTCCGCACGTCCGCTCTAGGGGGTGCGCCATACGCCATACCCTGTGGGCCTGACTGGCACCGGACTACGACCGTCAGGGATCGCGACTACCAGTGTGTTCGCCGTGGTCGACCCTGGCCCAGCGGTCTCCGACTCGGCGAGGTATTGGTCGGCCGTCCGTTGCACGATGATGCAGTCGGCGACGAGCCCGTCGACTATGGCCTTCACCCGCGCACGACAGTGGTCGTCGCAGAAGATCTACATGAAAACCACACGGTTCACGCGGATGGCCTGTTCGGGGGTGGATCTCAATTCGTCGATCCGCTCGGCCAGAACGGCAGCCGCCAGGTCGCGGCGCTTCGGCAATCTCGCGGCCTCGGCCGTCGCCAGCGCGGTCCGAAGCTCATCGCAGGTGAGGTCGGTGCAGTAGGAGGGGGCGCCGGGCTGCTGGCGCCACGATTGCGCCAGCGTTCCGGCATCGAAACCGTCGAATCCGGTGTCCTCGACCAATGCCATGCCCACCGCGCGTGCTCTGTCGTCATCGGCGGCGACCGGAATGGCGATACGACCCTCGGTTCCCGCGGGCGTGCCCCTTCGAGCAAGCGAATCGGACCCGATAGCGTTCCACGCCTTCACGATCGGTCGGCCCAATTGTTCTGCGACCCAAAGGCTCTCGACCTGTCCACTCTCAATGGCCTCGATCCGGGAGTCGCGTGACGGATAATAGTTCGATGTGTCGATGACGACCGTCGCGGCGGGCACGGTGGCGATCAACGGCGCGATCTGCGGAATGCGGTTCAACGGGATCGACAAGATCACGACGTCCACATCCTTCACCGCCTCGGCCGCGGAGACCGCGCGCGCACCCGAGGCCAGTATGTCGACACCGATCGTGTCCGGCCCTCGCGAGTTGGCCACCTTCACCTCATGCCCGGCTGCGCCCAACTTCAGAGTCAGGGTTTTGCCGATATACCCGGTACCGATAATGCCTATCTTCATGCGGAAACTCCCTTCTTTCATCCGCCAGCAGAGGCGAACACGCCGTATGCCGAACGCGTGCCCGGGGCGGCTTCTGCACCCACGAGCCTTCCTGACTGCATCACATCCAGAATAAACCGGATGCTAGCTCCGTATTCGTGTAACGTAAAACGGAGGCGGCATCCTGTCAAAATCTGACCTGCCTGGCCATGGTGTTCTTTGTCGTGAGCAGGCGTGCCCCGGCGACAGAGAACTCCGCGGCAGTGACGCCGGCAAGCAATCCCTACAGTTCAGAGAAGTCGAGGTCTGTTTCTGATGCGCGCTAGAAAGAAGCTCGTCATGGTGGCTGCGGCTGCTGTGACGGTCGTGGCAATCACCGGCAGTGCCGTCGGATGCGCTGACCCAGCCGACGCCACTGCCCGCAAGATCACCGGCACACTGCCCGACGGAGCCACCTATCTGTTCGAAGTGCCCGCCAACTGGAACGGCACGGTCCTGCTCTACTCCCACGGCTACAACCCTGGACCGTCCAACCCGGCGCGGGACGCCGGCTCGACCGAGGTGGGCGAGGAACTGCTCGGGCACGGGTACGCCCTCGCCGGTGGTTCCTACCCCGGCGTCGGGTGGCAGACCCCCAACGCGCTGGGTGACCAGATCGCCACGCTCGACGAGTTCGCCGCACAGGTCACCTCGCCTCGACGCGTCATCGCCTGGGGCGAGTCCATGGGCGGGGAGATCACCTCCTTGCTGTCCGAGCGGTACCCGGACAAGATCCACGGCGCGATCGCGATGTGCCCCGGTGTCGCCGGCACAGTGCCGTGGTTCAACACCTACCTCGACGGTGCGTTCACCCTGCGGACCCTGCTCGACCCCGACGGAACCGTCCCACTCGTCAACATCACCGACGTGGCCTCGGTCCAGAGCTACTGGACCCAACTCGTCAACAACGCGCAGAAGACGGCGCAAGGCCGGGCAAGGCTCGCGCTCGCGGCGGTCTTCACTACCCTGCCGACGTGGTCGCAGCCCGCAACCGCCGAGCCCGCCCGCGCCGACCACGCCGCCCAAGAGCTCAACCAGTTCTACAGCCTCAGCACCACGTTCACGGTGTTCCAGGCGGCGGTGCGCGCCGACATGGAATCCAAGGTCGGCGGGGCGTTCTCCTGGAACACCGGGGTCGACTACCGCACGCTGTTCAGCGGTCTCGGCCACGACGCGAAGGCCGAGGTCGACGCGCTCTACCAGCAGGCCGGGTTGAGTATCAGCGACGATTTGGATGCGCTCGGGGCCGCCCTGCGGGTCGAACCCAGCCACCCACAGGCGATCGCCGAGATGAACGAATACGTCCCGACCGGCTCCCCGCAGATGCCGATCCTGACCGTGCACACCACCGGGGACGACGCCGTCTTCACCACCCTGGAATCGCCCTACGCCGAGAAGGTGCGCGCCAACGGCGATGCCGCGCTGCTCAGACAGATCTACGTGTCCGCCCCGGGACACTGCAACTTCACCACCGACGAGGTGGTCGCATCGATCCAGACGATGGACCAGCGCTTGAGCACCGGCATCTGGCCGAGCACGAGTCCCGAGGCCATGAACAAACGCGCGGCCGACACCGGCACCGACTCCTCGCACTTCGTGGAGTTCCAACCGGACCCGCTGCCCCGTCCAGAGCTCTATCCGTAGTCCCGAACACGATAGGCATCCACCGTTCCCAACCCGGTAGGCGGGCGAAATTCGTTGAGGACCAGAAGCTTCGGGTCCACGCTCGACGATCGCGTTCGCGCCCGATCCGATCATTTGACCGGACAGATCCTCCGCTTTACGCTGTATTTTTGCGGAGGAGACATCCGTTTCGGTGCGGGCGCGGCATCATCTGAGATCAGGAGGGCGCATGACCACCAGTGACCAGCGAGAGCGCAAGCCCCGAGCCGATGTCCAGCGCAACCGCGCGGCCCTTCTGGAGACCGCGCAGCGCCATTTCCTGCGGCACGGTGTCGGCACCTCGCTCGAGGCAGTGGCCAAGGAGGCCGGTGTCGGGCCCGGGGCGGATTCGAGTCTTCGAGGGTGCCTTCGCTGATGAGGTCGGCGGTCATCTCGTCCATGGCGGCGATGACGTGGAACAGGAAGCGTCCGGCCGGGGTGGTGGTGTCGATGCCTCGTTTGAGCACGACCAGGTCGATGCCGCGTTCGTCGAGGGCGGCGGCGAGTTCGGTCATGTGCCGCACGGGGGCGCCCCTCGGGTCTCGGTTTCGGCCCGGATGGGGCACCGATGGTCGTTTCCATCGACGACGGCCGGCTGCTGCGGGTGGGAAGTAGCGGACTGGAAGAACTCGCCGATCTCGAGTCGGTCGCGTTCCATCCCAACGATATGGCCGTGGACCGAGACTGCGGTACCGAGCGGGGCCCGCGCGGCCGCGTCGGCGGGCGACCGACCGCGTTGACCGGGTTGCAGGTCATCAAGGCTCGCGAGATGTACGACGAAACCGACGAAAACGGCAAACGCCGCTACACCGTCGCCCAGATCGCCGAAACTTCGGCGTCTCACGCAAAACCGTCTACCGCCACCTCGACCGCAACCACCCGTAACCAGCGATCTATGGCATATCCGCCCGAAATTCGGCCGATGCTACGGCTACCTCGTCAGCCGTCCCGTACCGCCGGTGTAGCCCCGCCCGGACCGATCCGGAACCGGAAAACCGCCATCGCTGCTGGTCAAGCCATTGTCGTTGTTTTTCGCGCGGTTACTACCGGAACCCCGGTGTGGACCTCGAACAACTCGGCCGCACGCCGACAGGACAGCCGCGTCCGTCCCGTACCCGGGTCGAGGTCGTGGATGGCCACCGAGGGGCGGGCCTTGCGATCGGTGAGGAACAACGGACCGGATTTGCGCCCGCCCAGCATGCGCGGCAACAGCCGCGGTGCCGCTCTGCCACGCTACGAACCGCGTTGCTCGGTCTCGGGACCACCGTCGCGGTCCTGATCGGAGTCTCGATCGGTGCCGGGCTGGTACGCGGGATCATGTCCCTGATCCAGGCCACCGCGATCACCGAACGCTGGGGCGCAGCACATTACGGACGTCTCAACGGCCTCGTGACCGCACCCGTGGTCATCGTCTTGGCCCTCGCCCCCTGGGCCGGGACCGCGCTGGCCACCGCGACCGGCAGTTACGTCGACACCTACCTGGTCCTGGCCGCCATCGCCGTCCTGGCCGCGATCATCGCCCTCGCCTCAATACCGCGCCTTCGGGGTGGCACGGCTACAGTCCGGCCCCGTCCGGTGCACGGCCCGAGTAGTACCTGACCGAACCTGCACCGACTCATCGGTTGAGTTCGCGCGCCTTCCATTCGAGAAAGACGTACGCGGTCGGCGTGAACTCGACGGAGTCCTGCTCGGTCGGAGTACTGGATACGCCGAGAGCGCCCCTCACCACCGATGAGTAGCCGTCGGGCAGTCGCCCGTCGCGCTGCCGCACGAACAAGGCCCAGTTCTCCGGCGAGAGCGTGTCCCACCAGCCAAGGAGTAGATCGCGGCGTCGGGTCAGTTCTGCGGCGAGCATCGGCGCGAGATGCCATTCGTTCTCGTCCTGCGGGTTGTTCACCCATGTCGTCGAGGCGACCACAGAGCCGTGATCGCGAACGATCTTGACCACCAGTGAGGTGGGCAGCGGCGCCCCGGGTTCGGCCAGCAGGGTCACTCGATCCTCGAGGTCGAGGATCGTGAACCAAGCGAACGAACGCTCCTCGGAGTCATCGTCATTCATGTCGCGTATTACAGCAGCAAACACCGACGTGGCGAAGCGTGACGAGGATATTTCGCCTCGAGACAGGTGCGTGGGCAACGTCATCGCTACGTGTCGGTGCCTGTATCTATGCTGTGTCGAACCGCAGGTGCCGACAAGGGGGTTGCAGCGATGACCGAGCAGCGTGTGCGTGCCACCAGGCTCGCTTCCGAACTCGGAACGAACCTGGTCGCACTGCTGGGATTGATGCACGATCTCGGAGTATCCGCACCCAATGGCAACTCGGGGATTTCCGTGCGGGACGCCGCGACGGTGCGCGAGTGGTTCGACAACGAGCGTCGACGCGTGAGCGAAGAACGCGCCGCGCAGATACGTCGGGAGAACTCCGCGCTCCTCGACTCCTATCACGATATGCAGGCACCACGAGACCAGCGGATCGGCGAGTTGAGACCGAAATACGCGTGCGCGTGCTGTGGCCGCAACGTAGGGCGTCCCTCCTCGGCGCTGATCGAACTCGAAGCCGATCTCTACTGCCCACGGTGCGACTCGCATTACGAACAGCCCGACGAGCCAGCGGACCGGGAACTCGAGCGGCTGCGCGCTCACGACGCGGACCTGCGATCCTATGCTCGCCGGGCATGGCTGGCCCAGAATGTGTACCGCGACAAGATGAAGGCCGCCTACCGCTCCCGCGATACCTGGCGCACGACCTTGGCCGAGGTCGTCCTGCCCCACGAGCCCGATGACGACGGCCTCTGTCAGGTTTGCCGCCGACCATCGCCGTGCCCGGTGTGGACCGTTCTCGAGGAGACCAACCTCGGTGTCTATCGTGACGTGGAAAACCTCGCCACCCTTGACGAAGACGAACGTGAGAAGTTGCTGCACCCGGCACGATTCAACGACAGTGACTTCGAGGACATGCCCTGGTAGGCGAAGCGGGGTAGCCGGTCGACTCCGATGCGGCCGTGGGGAGGCCGCGATACGGGGTCAGTCACCGGCAGGTCTGAGGGGACGGATGTTGGTGTAGTCGGTGATGGCGTCGCGTAGGCGCAGAATTTCCTCGTGTTGGGCGGCCAGTCGTGACAGCGCGGTGGTGCGGAACAGGGTGGCCTCGGTCAGTTGATCTTGCTGTGCGCCGATCTGGGCTCGGAGTTTTTCCTCGGCCTGTTTGAGGCGGGTGATCTGGGCTTGTCGAGGGTCTGGGACCACGCCTGTGTTCTGAAGTTGTTGGCGGCGTTGGTCGAACTCGGTCTTGAGATGTTGGTAGGTGCTGTAGAGCGCGGCACGGGTGACCGCGGCTTCACGGGCGAGGGTCTGGACATCGCATTTGCCGTCGATGGGAACCTCGCCACGCAGCAATCGATCCATGGCGGCGCGGATACGGCTCTCGGTCTCACGGCGCCGCTCGGAGCTGATCCTCATGCGGTGGCATCCTTGTCATGGGCGGCGTCGATCTCGGCCAGGACCCGGTGTGCGCGGTCCAGTTTGGGTTCGCAGACGCGCTTTCTCGGTGGTTTGGCGTCGTCCGAGGGCGCCGAGGAAGGCTGTGGTGGTGTCGGCGGCGTCCTGCCACGCGGGGCGATGGCAGGGATGATGGGTCGCCTGGGGACAGCGCGAGGAGTCGCACATTCCGGCTAACGGTTTGTCCGCAAAGGGTGTTCCTGCCAGTTTCAGACAGAGTGCTTTGCTCGGGTCGGCGAACCAGCAATAGTTCGCGACCCCGAGGTGGAGGGTGTCGGCGCGTTTGCCGAGCAGGACCGCCAGTTCGCGATCGGTTCGTTTGACCGCTGGGGGCGCGGGCGGATCGTCATCGAGTTGGCGATCGACGGACTCGAAGAACGCGACCAGGTCACCGGCGCCGGGGCCCGATGGTCGGATTCCGTTGCGGTAGTCCTCGAATGCCTGCATCGTCAACTGCTGGTTGCGACGGGATTCCTCGTGCGCGATCTCGGTGAGGAAGAGTGTTTGTGATCCGCCGGGACGGGCTGCGTATCCCTCGGTGGTCGCGACCGAGATGTGTTTGAGGTGCACCTTCGCGGCCAGGACGCCGCCGGGCCGGTGAGCCAGTTCCAACGCCAGAGTGCGGCGCAGCATCTTCAGATTCACCGGGTCTCCGGGGATGGGCGACAGGCCCAGGCGTCGGCCGTCGTCGCTGTTGACCCAGGCACGGAACGAAGTGAGGCGCTGCGCGAAGCCGATCGGTCCGGGTTCGAGCAGGTGGGTGCTGGTTGGGCAGTCACGCAGTCGGTGTAGAAGTCCCAGGGCGTGGTGGACCTGTTCGACCACCACCCATTCGTCCCAGGTGCCGCCATGGGGCTGGCCCTTGATTCGTTTGCTCTTGATCCGGTAACGCACCAAGCCGTCGGCAACCGGGACCGGCGCGAGCCGACAGTCGACCGGCAGCTCGACGATTTCGCTCATCCGCATCCCGGTCACCGCGGCGACGATGACCAGACAGGCGGTCCTCAAGCGCTGCACCAGCCAGGACGGGCGGGTGTGGCCGGGTAGCGGCAGCGTCCACGGCACCTTTGCGCGGCCGTCGGCCCGGGACACGTGGGCCGCGTTGCGGGCGATCGGATGTTCGGTGCCGACTTGGTCGACGGCGGCGAAGAGTTCGGCGCGTCGGTCGGCGGGGATCTTCAAGCCCAAGGGGTGGCGGATGCCTGCCTCGTAGGCGAGGCGTTTGGTGCTCACCGACAGCAGGGGGTCGTGGCGATCCCATCCGCGGGCGAGCCGGCTGCGGACGTGCTCGTCGGAGGTTCGAGGCAAAGGTCGTCCGGTGCGGACATATTGCCGCACGAGCCGGGCGATGGCCGCCCATTGCCCGTCCGCGCCGCGATGCTCGTCGAAGCGTTGTTGCCAAGCGTGTTCGCGCTCTCGTTCGCGGTCGCGCAGTTCGAGGATGTGCTCTGCCAGTTCTTCGGTCACGAAGAACGCCGCCGCCAACAGGGGCTGCAACACGTCTTGGCGCACCGGCGGTGTGCTGTTCTCCCCTCGATTGCCCAGTGCGAGGACGTGGGACACCGTCCGGCCTGGCCACGGTTCGAAGCCCGGCCGGTAGGCTCCCGCGGTGAACAGTTCGGCGTAGGCGGACAGTTCCTTCACCGGCGTGAGGATGTTGAGCCGGTACTCCGGTGAGGTCGGACCCACGGCTTCGCCGTCGCGGTTGTGGACGTGGTGAGACCACAGCAGGAAGGCGTCGCAGTGGTATTGGTCGACATCGGCCAGATCCCGGATGCCTCGCGAGGTGAGCCAGCCCAGCCATTGTCGAAGATGGCGTAGCCGTGACCGACAGGTCGAGATGGTCAGTGGAGTGCGCAGCGCGCCGGGCAGGAGCCGTACCGCGTCGTGGTGCGGGGACAACAGAGCGAAGATGTACTCCTTGCTCGTCATCCGCCATCCGAGGTCTTCGATCGCGGTGAAATCGATGATGTGCCCGCCCGCCGACAGGTGCCGCGGCAGTCCGACCACCCCGGTGAAATCCCACACGTCTTGGTCGAACATCGGCCGGGAGCGACGTCTGGGCGCCGACATCGTGAGTCCGGTCGCTCGACAGAGGTCGGCTCCGGCCAATCTGGACGTAGCGATGCCACGATCGGCCGTGCGTGGTTGTGAATTCATCGCGTGAACTCCTCGGGGTGCAAGGGCAGTTCGCGATCGGTGCCATCGACCCTGAGCGCTGCGGACTCGAGGTCGCGGGCGGTGAACACCGGCGAGCCCAGGACCTGGTCCAACCTCTGCGCGTGCGGACCGAACACGGCCATGAACTGAGGTGCGGGCATCTGGGCCCACTGGCGGGCGAAGAACGCCTTGAGCCGGAACAGATTCGGGAGATGGCGCGGCGCGAACACCGCGAGCGGGCACAACAGACACACCCACGGGCGGGCCGGGCACGGCTTTCCGGCGGGACCGTGCAACCCGGCCAACTGGTCCGCGCAGGCCGCGGTGAAGACGTCACGTTCACCGGCGAGCAACTCGGCGAGGACCTCGTCATCGAGGAGCCACCGCTCGACGAGTTCAGGGTAGCGCTCGACGAACTGTGCGACGTCCTCGGTGTCCGACATCGTCGGTGGCTGCGCGCGACGAACCAGG
The DNA here is from genome assembly GCF_019038455.1 of Nocardia noduli. Lineage (NCBI taxonomy): Bacteria > Bacillati > Actinomycetota > Actinomycetes > Mycobacteriales > Nocardiaceae > Nocardia > Nocardia noduli. The sequence goes on along the minus strand of NZ_JAFMPL010000005.1, from coordinate 143,374 downwards.
TCGTGCTGAGCGCCGGCGATGATGTCCTCGACCGCGTCCTTCTGTGCCGGTGTCGCCACCTGAAGATAGTGATCGCCTTCGACCTGCGGGGAATGGTTCGGATCGATCGTGGCCCGCGGACTACCCCGCCACCTCCGGCGGTCCTTCAAGGACTCGAAGGTCGTGCGGACCCGATGGGCGTGCAATCGCAGCGCGGCACCGGAATCATCGAGCAGTCCGGCACGCCGCACCCACTTCTCATTGGAAGCGACCGGCCCCGACGCCCACCGATCATGTCCCGTCGGCAGGAAACGCACCCACAGACGGCTCCGCAACGCCGCAGGTGCATGTCTTCTCGTGACCGAGGAGTGCTCGAGCCACTGTTCCAGCAGCCTCGTCGCCCGGGGCGGCAGTGTGAGGGTTTCCCGTGCGGTGCGCCCCTTGACGTAGTCCAGCAGGACCGTGGAATCCCCGGCCCACTCGATGTCACCGAGCCCGAGGTCGGCCAGCCCGTCGGGAACGATGCCGCAGTAGGCACCGAACAAGATCTGATACGCCTTGACCACCTCCCCTGTCGGGAACAACCCCGACAGGGCCTCGACGATGCCACCTGGATACAAGTTCGCCGGGACCGCGCCCGGACGATTTCGGCAGCGCCGCACTGTCTGTCCCAGAACCTGGGAGGTATCCGGACCACCGTGGAGCAGCATCCACTGAATAGTGGCTTCGCTCCACCCTGACACTCGAGGATTCGCTCCGGACTCGGCCTGAGCCAGAGCCCGCCGATGCCCCTTGATAGATGGTTCGATCGACGCTCTCGCGGCGCTGATCAGGCGGCTCCACTCGCTCTCGGTATAGGGCGGCAGGGTGTTTCGGGTATGTCGCGGGTTGGCGTTGAACATTCGTCCATCGATCAGCCGTCGCACATCGATGTCCATTACGCCGTGCAGGTCGTCGTAGCGGCGCAGCATGATCCGCGTATAAGACTCGGTTCTGTGCACGGACCTCATCCACACCTCGACCAACAGACTCCGGCTCAGCTGCTCGACACCGCCGGTGAAGCCCACCTCGGTCAAACTGGCCGCGAAGGCGCGCCACGCCGACAGATAGCACTCGACGGTGCGGTCGGAATCAATGCGGCCGTGTGGATGGACCAGATCCGCCAGCGCCACCAGAAGCTGGCGCGCCAACCGTGATGGCGTCACGCCGGTAACGGTCCTGCTCCACACAGATCCATCACTGAAGGTGCATGCGATCCGCAGCGGATCATCGAGGATCTCGGCGGGCATCAGAGGTCCCCGCCCTCATCGAACTCCGCATCCGCCTCGCGTCTCGAGCGGTCCTCGTCGACCAGTCCGTGCGCCCGTCCAGCGCGTTCGTAGGCGTCACGGTAAACCCGTGTCATATCCAATCGACTCAAGTACAGCTCGGTGACTGTCACCGAGGAATGACCCAGAAGATCACGCAACACCAACAGCGGATCGGACTTGCTCAGATACAACGCCAGCGCGGCGTCGTCGTCGGCGGCCACCACGAGCTTCGCGGCCTGCTCGTAGTAGCCGCTCACCAACTCCTCCATCGTGCGCATCGCCATCGAATGCCGCAGCCGATGCGGGCTGACCCTCGGAAACCGCGGCTCGGAATGCGCACGGATCCGGTCCGCGGTCCGTGCGAAGACGGTCGGCCACGCGGTGAACGGGCCGCCATCAGCGCGCAATCCCACCAGCAGCGAACCGCCATCGGCTGAGACCAAGCGGCGACGTTCGGACGGCACCAACGACGACCAAGCCGTACGTACTCCGTTGATCCGACCACCGTGAGGATCGCACTCGGTCACCACCAGTGGCTCGCCCCACGACGCGGGTGGCCGCCACGATGAGTCCTGGGCCACCAGGTCGCGCTCGAGATCGAGATATCGGTGTACCTCGGCCAGAACGTCGTAGGCGATCCACGTCGTGCGGAACTTCCGACCTTTCGTCACCGCGGCTGGAACCGGGAACTGGACCGGCAATCGGGGAACTCGAACCGGCAACGGTGGCACCTCGCATGCCAGCAGATAGGTGAACTCCTGGCGCCTCAAACCCGTAGACAGCACCATCCGGCCCACCGCACTGTTGCGAGCAAGCTCCCGGCCGCGGAACCGAGAATCCTCGGCACCGTCGACCCCGATCCCACCCAGCGCGTTCACGAACAAATCGACGAAATCGCTGTCCAGATACTTGATCGTGACATGGGTCTTCCCCTGCCGACGCCGTGCCAGATTCACCCGAACCTCACGCCGCCGCTCACCGAACACGACGACCGCCTGGGAGTACGTGAACGGCTCAGCAGCGCAATACTGTTCGACCATCGACCACCGATAGAACACACCCAGAATCGACACGTTCTGATTCCACGTCGACGCCTCGAACCGGGCATCCAACGGACCACACGCGCGGTGAACCGCGTACGTGCTCAAAGCTTCCTTCAGCCTGCGACGCTCATCGAACAACTCCACACCATGGCGACCGAGGAACGTCATCCACTCCCGAAGGGTGCGCGCGTAGTACACCCACGACCTCGGTGCCGGACAACCATTCGCAGGCAACTGCCGAAGCCAACGATTCACCACCACAGTCGATCTCGCACCACGATCGTCCTCGAACAACAAGTCGTCATCGACCAATATCGGCATCTGCTCAGGAATCACAGGCTTCGCTGACACAGCCCAGGACTTCCAGTCCTGCGAGGAGAAGAAGGTCGTCTGCACGACCGGCGACCATACGTACCTCACACGAGCACATGCAACCGACAAACACATTGCACTGCAACGAGTTTAAAAGAATCGAGACACGCCCAAACCGCAGCGACAATCATCCCGGCCACGTGCAGCGGGTAGATCGGGTCGCGGCGCCCGCCCAGCGTGACCGAGGTGTCGCGGGCGATCTGCCCGGTTTCCTCGGCGGAGAAACCTACCGCGTGGACGTAGGGACGCGGACCCAAATGTGTTGCGCGCCAAGCATCGAGGGGCTGGCCTTTTGCCTTGGCTGAGCTTCTCTGCACTTTGCAAGTCGAACCCGAGATCTGTTCAACTACAGCCGCTCAAATGGGGAACGCGTCAACACCCGGCGCGTTGTCGCCCGTTCAGCGTTGCAGGGGCCGGCTGGATGGGGGATCGGGTAGTTTGGGCCCCGAGAGTTACCCGATGATGGCGTCAGGGTGGAAGAGTGCGTCGTGCTTCCCGCATACGACGATGCACCCCCGATCTTGTGCGGTCTGCTGGTGCCTCGGACCGAAAGAGGCAATGAGCGGTTCGACCGTTCGTACCGCCCTTCCGGTCAGAGTCGACACCAGTTGGTAGTTCGGCGAATTTTCGAAACGACGCAGAGTTGGACCTACCTGCTCGATGTTCGAACGAGTTATCGGCCAACACGCCGTCATTGGCCGATGCCAACTGTCGCTCGATCGGAGCTCAGACGTCAACTCGAACTTTCGCGTTTGATGTTGAGCCGCGTGGCGAGGTCGTTCCACAGCTCCTCGGGTAGTGTCTGGCGAACGTCGGCCCACATACTCTCGACTAGATGATCCTGCCCGGCCTCGGTCAGAATTCTCCTTGCTGTCGTGCATCCCTCGGTGAGTAACGGCAGGTAGCTTTCGCCGCTGGCTTTTGCGCACTCCAGTCGCAACCCTAGCGCGTGACCGCCAGCAGCTAATGCCTCATCGACTTTGCCTGTGGAGGTGAGGGCTTGCGCCAATTTTTCCAAGGACATAGCGACATCAGTGGCGCTCGGGACTGTCGCCTGCCGGGAGAACGCCTCGCGTGCCAGCTTTACTGCGGCGCCTGTGACCTGCAGTCGTTCCTCGTGATTTTCGTGCTCCCAGCGGCGCAATTGCTCGGCCAGGGTATTCAACCCGGCAATCATGTCATCCGTTTCCTGCGCGCTATGGCCTCCCGGGCGGGAGAGTAGCTCGACGGCCGATCGCGCCAAGACGACTCCGTTATATGTACGGCTAATGAACAAGGCGTAAGCTGCACCGTTGTGCAGGGCGCCTGCACTTTCTCGAATAGTTTCCGGCCACAGCTCCGCGCAGGCGTAAATAATTGGAAGAGCCGCTTCCGCAGAAGATAAGTATTCCTCTAGATTTCCTGACTGGATAGCATCCTCCGACCATCGGCAAAGAATAGGTGGAAGCATAGCGGCCACCGGGCCCAGCTCTATTGGCGTAGATTCAGAACTGGATCGTAGATAGCGACCCAGCATTGTGCATGCTGTCTCGCGTATCTCCAGGGGAGTCTCCTTTACCATCAGAAATCTTAGGACAATGAGAATGTCTTTGCCATCCATCTTAGTAGGATCGCAGGTCTGCAACTCCTTCGCTAACTTCAATACGGTTTGAACCGTGTATTCCCAACATTTGGGATCAAAGACGATTATCCTGCCATCGTCCGTGTCCTGCTCTAGTGGCAAAACTGTCGATTTAAGCATTACCCATGGGTGGGTGCGTATGCCGCTGCGTATTTGAGCGGGATCTGCGAGGAGGCTTGCTAGCCAATCACTTCGCTCTCGCCCGCGCTTCGCCATGTCCAGAAGCGACAGATGTAACTTTACGTGGCGGTGCACGCTCTCCGAGGCTTCGACTTCGGAGAAGTCGGGATGCACTTCAGGCAAAAGCCGAATCTCATCGACAGAAATCGCCAGGGCAGCGTCGTAGTCCGCGCGTTCTATGTGTGCGTTTCTAACGACCCACATGGAGCGTAGTAGGTGAGGCAAGAATGAACCTGGAATATTCTCGACCATTTTTCTACGCATTTCGAGTGCGCTCATCCCAATTTCGATAGCTTCCTCGTAGTTTCCTGCTTCCAATTCCAGAGCGGCCAGATTGTGTAAAGTTGCAGACAGATCGGGCGAGTACAGGTGAGGATTGATCGCGGCAAGCTCCAGCCTCAAAGAACCTGAGGCATTTAGATACTGACGAGCCTGCTCAATGTCCCCGATCTGTGACAGATAATTCCCTAGATTAGCTAAGCATGTGGCCAGGTTCATCTTGGCCGGTCCGGTCAACTGTGTTGGATCGCCCTGTAGGTAGGCAACCAAGTTACGCATGATCTGTATGGCTTGATTTACATCGCCGTTTTGAGCGAGAACTGCGGCGTAGCCGTTGGCCACCCGTAGATAGCCCTCGTCTGATGCGTCGCCGCCGCGTTCGATCCATTTTTGGAACATGTAGACTGCGGATTTGCTTTGAACCAGCGCCGATGTCCGGTCGCCTGTAGACAAGAGTCGGTCGCCGTAGCGTGAAATGACTCCTGCTGCCCACGCCAGCTGGTACATTGGCGTACTGGTAATCCCTTTGCCCGAAAGTATCTCTGTCCAGAGAATATTAGTAGCTTGAGATGCCAGCTCTAGTGATCGAGTGGGCTTTCCGACTTCGGCGAGCAACTCCGCGTAGGCGTCGAGATCGGACACCTTTTCCTCGGCTGACAATTCGTCGAATTTCGGGTGTTTTATCAGCATTTCGAAGGCGGTCTCCAGGCTCAGCTGGGAATCGAGATTTATGCTGCGAGGGGCGATGTCTCCGAGCTTATGGACGACGCTTCTGAGGGTATCGAATGACAAATGAGGACAGATTCTTTCCACCACGCTACCGCCAGCGAAGACGGAAATTATCGGATTCGATTCTATGGCGGAAGCGAGCAGGGTTCGGATATGAGGCCACCGGTCGCCGGCATCGGCGAGCACATTCAATACAGTTCGTACCGTGGGATTTGGGGTTTCGATGACGCCGGCATCCGTTTGATGGCTAGATTTATCGGCCAGTAGGTTCAGAATGAGCCTGTCGCATTCCGGGCCTCCCCATCCCTCCAAAAACTCATCATCGCCTACACCGTCCAACGCGCGAGCTATTAGATCTTCGCCGATTCTGTCCGGCAGAAGAGGCCAAAGATATACGGACCTTACTGGCGAGGGGTATATCGTCGCGTGGTCCTTCAAGACGACAACGCAATCTTGAAATCCCAATCGAGATAAGAGCGGCTCCGCGTCTTGGAGCGGCAGACCGCGGACGGTTATGGCGACGATAGTTGCATGAAACAACGTAAAGAGCGACGTCTTGATCGGTACCATTGGTGTCGGCGGTGCATCGGAAAGCCCTGTCCAATGGTTTATTTCTCGATCGATGAGCGAGCTGGATAGCTCTTCCCACCGATTCCCATATGAATCGGCCACAGGATTGTTTCCTAACACATCCAATACCTCAAGCAGAGCTCTCAGCTGGATCGCTAGAGCGTGATCATATTTGGCGTCTTTGGGCCTACGATCGTCCGCAGTACTCGAAGTAGATTCATTAAGGCCGGGCTGGGTCGACGTTGAATCGTTCCCGTATAGCGAAAAATGCTGTGCAAAAGCAGACCTGGCAGCCTTGTGCAAACTGAGGGATGTGTCATAATTCGATGCGATATTTCTGATTGGTCCGGAGGTCGCCGAGAAGTGGAATCCTCGGATAAGGTGTGCTACTGGAGACCAGAATAGTGTCGACCGTGCGGTCATTAGTACGCGGATCTTTGCCTGGTATCGCGCGACAGATCGGAAGAATTCGTTCAGGCTTGAACGGGACCATCGATCTGCGTAATCCAGAATGAACAGGGCACCCGCGCGTTGTTTGAAGCTATCAACAGCGATCTCTGGATCGTGCTGCTCTGTATATGGTAGGTCGGTGGAGTCTGTGGCAATATAGGATTGCCAACCTTCCGCCTCAGCTAGCTGAGCAATTCTGAGTGCAAGTCTTGTCTTGCCAAAGCCTCCAGGGCCTGAGATCAGTCGAGCAGCTCGAATGCCCTCTCCATTTAGCCAGAGAATCAGGTCTTCTTCATCATTCGTCGGCACGAATGGGACTATTTCGAATTGAGGATTCAGCAGCGACGCTGGCCCGGCGTGCGGAGGAATTTCCGGTGCAGCCTGGACTGGACTCAGTGAGAATCCGGCAGAACCGGTAACGATTGTATTGTTGTCGCCAGCGACCACTATCCCTTGGACATCACCGTCTATGACGATATGCTTTGGCTGCTCGGAGCTCATCGCTTCTGCCGTGTAATGTTCTCGTCGCCTGCTACCGCAATACCGGAATTGTTCCCCTTGATGCTAATAGAATTTCCTTTTTGTTCGGAGTCGGATCGCTGTGACCTACGACTGCCGAGTACTCCTGTTGCTCCGCATACTGCGATAGCCAATCCTGACAGAGATACGAATAGTCCTAGGACGCTCGCAACTTTGTCGGCGCGGTCGAGTCCTATCCTGGTGAGGTATATGGCTAAGGCAATCGTGGAAATGAGAAATACTGCGGTACCGATCCATGTGAGTGCACGGTTCACATTTTCCTCGCAAAGTGGTCGCGTTACTCGTTAACAAAGACGTGTTTTTGTGTTCGGCAACTAACGTTATTTGACTGCCGCTGTGTGGGTAAGTATACGGCACATCTTGCATCGGCGAGTGGTCAATTGCAAGTTGGCCAAAATGACGCGATTAGAATGTTTGTTCGACATCTTGAAGGTGAGCTTTGGCTAAGCTCACGGGTCTTGATTGATATGCATTTAGGGACCAAGGGGGCAACTGGTGGAGGAGTCTGATGGCGAAGATTCTGGCTATAGTAACTGATGTGTAGAATTATGGATTTCTGCGTCGTATGACGTGATGCTGTTTCATTTACGTAGGTAGGCTGCTGGGGTTGAGTTGACTGCGGCGCAACTCGGACAATTGCGGGATCCGACCTACAGCCCGGATGTCGCGGCGACAGTCGGTGGCCGCGAGCGGATCGAGTTGTGGCATGCGGAGAACCGGCCGATGAATGAGATCGCGGCGATGGCCGTGGGGTATCAAGACCCGGCCGCCGCGCATGAGCGCCAGGACTTCGTTGAGGTTGCGTGTCGCCATCGCACCGATGAGCGGCAGATGATGAGCGAGACCATCGATGATCTGAGCAGCGTCGCGAGTATCCTCACCTCCGAAGGTTGTGAGATCTTCCTCCATCAGGCGGAAACGCTAGACGATGCTTGCCGTCATCGACACCTCGTTTCGCTGACGATTGCGCTCGAACTCCTCGATCGCCAGTTCCGATACAAGGAGTTCGACGTCCTGATGACCTACAAGTTCGGACAGTGGAGTCGATGCCATGATGCGCGATGGTGGGGGACGGTCAGATGGTGCAGTCAACTGTGCAGGCACGTCCGTTCAGCGTGGGCATGACCCCGTTGCCGCGATGCTCGGCAGAGAGCGGGTAGAAGCCGTGCTCGTCGGGATCGGGATGCAGCCGTGTCGGGGACCGGGTATCTTGCAGGACAACGATCCCGTCGGCGACACTGGGACCGGCACGAGCGACCTCGACGAAACGCACCCGGCGGGCGGCGAGCAACGGCAGAATATGTTGCGCGACAAGGTCGCAGGTCGCCCGCCACTCGTCACTTCTCTAGCCAGAATCTTGTTGTTGCACTGCCATGTTGGTGGGTCTCGGAGCGCCTGCCCGCGGTGCTGGCTGCCGCGCTCGCTCCGCCGGGATGGTGGCGTCGCCTATGTCGAGGATGGTTTTGTCATTGGGTGACCAACGTCCTGTGTTGCCGCTGGACACGTCCTGGTGACCATCCACTACACCCGAAAACAGCGCATCGGCTTGGCGTGTCCATCTTTCCAACCCTTAATCGATTGTTGAGCGGAATGGGTGCCCAGTCGGGGTGAATGAGGACGCGCGCCCAAGCGGGTCTGTTGGCTGGTGGTCGGGCTTGTTGGCGCCCAACTGCGGGCGATGCCGCACCGGTGACGCGAGGTCTGCTGCTAGGGCGCATCTGCGGCGGAAACGTCGGATGGGTTGCGGGTCAGCCGAACTCGCCCGCACAACTGCGGCTGAGTGGGCAGTCTGGACCGACGATGACCGCAGTGGGGGACGAACTCCTGGCGAGCGACCTCGTGGCTGCACGCGGGCTCAGGAGCTGGCCGCCAGGCGTGGGTCGATTCCGTATTGATCCGGCACGCCGAGGTGGCCGCGCAGTGTGCTGGTCTCGTAGTCGAGGTGGAACAGCCCACGCTCCTGGAGGATGGGGACCACTTGGTCGACGAAGGTGTCCACGCCGGGGTTGTAGAGGTCCATCACTACCCAGAACCCGTCGACCGCGTCGGCTTCGAACCATTCCTGCATGTGGTCGGCGACTTCTGCGGGCGGCCCGGTGATGACCGGGTGATAGTCGATGACGCCGTGTGCCAGCACGTCCCGAAGAGTCCACCCCTCGCGTGCTACCTCGAGCGCGTGCCCCGCGCGGGGGTCCGACGTGCTGGCCCGGGCAGCGGCCACCTGGCTCGGGGTCAGCGGTTTGTCGAGTTGCTGCGCGTCGAGCGGTATGCCCAGCATCGAACCGAGGTATCCGACCTGGTCGGGAAACGCCTGCCCGCCGAGCGCGATGCGCTGGTCGAGCGCCTGGCGTTTCGTGGGGGCGGTGGCGGGCAGCACGCCGGCGAAGAACTTCACCTCGTCGGGGTTTCGGCCGAATCGTTCGGCGGCCTCGCGGATCGTCGCGCGCTGAGCGCGTGCGTCCTCGATGGTCCAGGTCGCGCCGATGATCCCGCTTGCGTACATTCCGGCCAGACCGAGGCCGTGCGGGCTGCCGCCGGCCTGGAAGATCACCGGTTGCCCCTGCTCGGAGGGCGGCACGGGCAGCGGTCCGCGGGAGGCTACGTGGTGACCACGCAGGTTGATCGGCTGAACCTTCGAGGCGTCGGCGAATCGACCGGCCTCGACATCGGTCACCAAGGCGTCGCGACCCCAGCTGCCCCAGAGGGCTTGGACGAGTTGGATGACCTCGTGAGCTCGCTCGTACCGCTGCTCGCGCGGCGCGATCTCCCCGCCGTAGTTGGCGGCGGCGCGCGGATCGCTGGTCGTCACCGCGTTCCAGCCTGCTCGGCCGTGGCTCATGACGTCGAGCGTCTTGAACTGGCGGGCCAGGTTGTAGGGCTCGTTGAAGGTGGTGGAGCCGGTGGCGACCATGCCGATGTGTGTTGTGCCACGCGCGATGGCCGCGAGGGTGAGCATGGGTTCGAGCGTGCCGGCCGGAGGGGCGTGCTCGATGTCGGCCTTGAGCGCTTGGAAGTCGGGTAGGAAGAGGAATTGCAGCTTGCCGCGCTCGGCTGCTCGGGCGTAGCCGACGAGCTTGTCGAAGTTCGTGAAGTCGGCGGGATCGACGCTCGGCGCTCGCCAGGCGCCTGGTTGGGTGCCGTAGCCGTTGCCGAGTTGCATACCCAGGATCATCTGTTTGTCGTGCATCTGCTTGTTCTCCGTCGAGGGCTGAAACCGGGACGCCGGTCCCGGCCGGGTGGTCACTCGGATTCGTCGCCCACCAAGGTGCCGCCGGGGACCAGAGCGGACTCGGCGTGGCGCAACTCGACCTCGGGCTCGACGTGGGTGCGCGGGTCGCGCCGCACGCTCGGGATGAGCAGTGCGACCACGGCGCTCAACAGCAGGGCTCCGGCCAGCATCAGAAAGCCGTTGGTGTAGCCGGACTCCTTCGGCGGACCGCCGGGTGTGGCGCCGGCGGTGACGATGCTTGCCATGACCGCTCCGCCCAGAGCCCCGCCGATGGTGCGGATGTTGGCATTCATGCCGCTGGCGACGCCGGTCTGGTGCGCGGGGACAGCGGCCACGATGAGGTTGGACATCGCCGCGAATGCCATGCCGAATCCCATGCCGACGACGAGGGTGATCAGGTAGATACCCCACTCGCGGTCGTGGGCCACGGCGACGAGGAAGTAGCCCGCGGCGCCGATCACGGATCCGACGATGACCAGGTTCTTCGAGCCGAAGCGGCGTGCCATCTCACCGGCCACCACGCCGAGCACGAACACCGCCACCGTCTGCGGCAGCAACATCAGACCGGATCGGGTGATCGAGGCACCGAAGCCGTAGCCCGCAGACGACGGGGTCTGAAACATCTGGGGCAAGAACGCGAACGCGGCATAGAACGCCGCACCGGACAGCAGTGCCACGAGGTTCGTCGCCCAGACCGCCCGCATCCGCATCATCGTCATGTCGATCAGGGGGTGCTCGGCGCGAGACTCCGCCACCACCCAGACAACGGCGAGCACGACGGCGACCGCAAGCAGACCCAACACCGTGGTCGATGTCCAACCCCAGGTGGGCGCCTCACTGACACCGAGCAGCAGCGCGACCAGCCATCCCGACAGCAGCAGCGCGGTGAGCCAGTTGATGGAGCCCGCGCTGCGCTGCGGCGATTCCGGAACCAGGAAGTGGGCGGCCACGGCGGAGATGACCAGAAGGATCAGAGGCCACCAGAACAGCCAGTGGTAGCCGAAGACGGTCACGATCGGGCCGGCCAGCACGATGCCGATTCCGGCGCCGACGGCACTGAGCCCGGCAATGGCGCCCACCGCGCTGGGAACCCTGTCCTGCGGCAACTCGTCGCGAATGATGCCGAACGCCAGCGGGAGAACGCCTCCGCCGACGCCCTGGATGACCCGGCCGAGGATCATCACCAGCAGGTTGGTCGCCACCGCGGACAGCAAGCAGCCGATCGCCAGCGCTACCAACGCGATCACGAACATCCGCTTCTTACCGGTCATGTCGCCGAGGCGACCCATGATCGGTGTGAAGATCGACGCTGAGAGCAGGTAGGCGGTCAGCACCCAGGTGACGTCGGTCTGAGAGGTGTGCAACGCGACCTGGATGGTCGGCAGCACCGGGGTGACCAATGACTGCAACAGGGCGTAGGTTCCGACCCCTGCCGCCAGAACGGCCAACGTCACCTGGTGGTGAGCACGGCGCTCGGTGGTACTCGGCTTCACTGATTTTCCTTCCGTCACGACCGTGCGGCCGCACCGCCGCAACACAGCGAGACCAACTCCGCTACTCTGATGAGGAGAAGTTCTCCGCTTTACGCAACGACAATACGGAGAAGTTCTCCTTATTGTCAAAGGAGGTGGTTCGGACGTGACGGACGTAACCCGCCGGCGCGCCGCCCGGACGGACAAGCAGCGCAATCGCTCGCACATCCTGGACGTGGCCGAGCAGTACTTCACCGAGCACGGCGTGTCCGACTCGATGAACGCCATCGCCAAACTGGCAGGCGTCGGGGCGGGCACCCTGTACCGACACTTCCCCAACCGCGACGCTCTGCTCGCGGCACTTCTGCGCGCACGCAGCGACGAGCTCAAGGCCCGTCGTGACGCCATTCGGCTCGAGGCCCACGATTCGACCGCCGCGCTCGCCGCGTGGCTGGAGGCGCTGGGTCGGTGGGCCACCGCCTTCGACGGCCTGCCCGAACCTCTCCGTCTGGCGCTCGACGAGGGATCCTCGCCCCTGGCACTCACGTGCCAGGGTTACGTCACGATCACCGACGAGTTCTTGTCCGCAGCCCAACGCGACGGCGGCGCCCGACCGGCCGTGCGAGGCAAAGACCTGTTCCTGAACGTGCTCGCGATCAGTTGGGTGCGCGAGGCCGCCTTGGCCGACGAGGCGTCCGGCGGCGCGCTCGAAGACATCATGCGTGCCGGTTGGGCCACCTGACCTCACGATCCTCGGCCTAGACACGCCCCTGTCACATCGGTCGAGACGCTTTCCGGTCGCGGTCCGCCAACGCTGCCCGCGGTTGCGGGGTCGATCCAGAGCCTCGACAGCGGGAGTACGGCCACCGATGGTGATGAGCAGACCGGTGTCGTCAATCTGCTCGACGGGCTGGGCGGCATTTATCGTGATCCGACCGCCTATGAGCCGCGATCGCCGTTCATGTCCAGTTCGGCGTCACCGCCCGGAAGCGGTGGTGCGGGGCAGTCGTGTGACCGTCGAGGCGTCGAGTAGGGCATCGCGTTCGGCGATCGTGTTCGCGAGGTCGTCGGCTAGTTGGGCGATGATGATCGCATAGGTGCGAGCGAGTTGCTCGAAGTGCCCTCGTTCTGCGCGTGCGGTTCGCAGGCGCTGCTGTAGTTGTTCGAGATCGTGCTCGGCGTCTTGCAATGGCCGTGACTTGTGTTCTGCGGCTTGGAATTCGGCCTGGTACTTGTCCTTGAGGTGGTGCGGGTATTTGTGGGTGAGTATCCAGCGTTTGATCCCGGCTTCCTGCGCCAAACCGAGGATGGTCAGCTTGCCGTCGGAGTGCATTGGTGTGCCGGCGAGCAAGCGATCGGCGGCGGCCCGCAGCCGATCGCGCAGCTCGGCCGGGGGTGTGGGCTCGCCGGTGAATTCGGTCATGGTCGGTCGGCGCTCTCGTCGCGGCTGTCGCTGTGGTCGGTCAGGATCTTGTCGAGGTGGTGGAGCCGTTGTCGATGGCGTGCGAGCCGGATCGCCGGGCTGGCGGAATCGGCGACTACGGCGCGCAGTTCGGTGGCCTCGGTGCGAACCGCGACCATATCGTTGTCGGTACGAGCGATGTTGCGGCAGGTGGGGCGGCAGTCGGTGGTGTCGGGGGTGTGGCGGGCGTCGTCGGTGCTCGGCACCAGCTCGCACAAGGCTGTGGCGGCGTTGAACACGCAGGTCATGGCTTGCCCCGGATAGATTTGTAGCGAGGGGTTGGCCAGGATGTGGCGGGCTTGTCGACCGCCGCGGATGACGCGGCCGGCGAATCGGGAACTGCCACCGCCAACTCGTGATCGGTAGGCGTCGGCGGCGGGGCCGCTGACGTGCTCTCCGTCGCTGAGCCGACGTTCGGCTTCGTCGAGTTCGTCGAGGCGGGCCAGCCATTGTTCGAAGGCGAGGTCGTCGGGGAACCCGGAAGCGTAGTTGCCGCCATAGCCCTGGGTGATCTGGACGTGCAGGTGCCCATACTGGATTGCTGCGGCGACCAGACCGCGTGGACGGCGGCAGATGAACCAGGCCAGCGTGCGCCTGAACTGGGACGGCGCAATCGCCCGCGCCGGTGTCGGGATCATGTCGGTGCGGTCGTGGTCGCGGCAGTAGGCGTTGACCCAGTCGGTGAAGCGCGCCAGATCCTTGGTGATCTCGGCGCCGGTCCGGGCGCCGTCGCGATCGTGGGGTTTGCGCGTCCACACCAGACGTGACGGGAACAGCACCGCAGTGTCGGTGAGCTGTTCGAGCACGGCGACCGCACGAGCGACCGGTTCGATGACGACCCACGGATCCTCGCGGTATTGGCCCTCGGGAATCTTGGTCCCGTCGGCGTCGGTGGCGTTCTTCCATCGGAGGCCCCGCAGCAGCCATAGTCGGCTGGTCGGATCGTATGTGACGCAGTCTCGTTCGAGGCTGAGTATTTCCCCGGGCCGCATGCCCGACAGGTAGGCGATCACTGTGAAGCAGGCGGCGTAGAGCGCGTGCACCAGGTCCTTGACGTCGTCGTAGTCGATACGGGACCGCCACGGGCGGTCATCGAGCAGTCCGGTGGGGTGCCGCTGTAGGTGGGCGGCTTCGGCGACGGGCATTCCCGCGTCGAGGATGGTCTTGCGATGTGGTCCGTCGCGTTCGAGGAGTTGGTAGTCCAGGCCGGTCAAGCGCCCCAGATGTGCCCAGTGCGGCTCGAGAACCCCCTCGGCGGTTCGCTTGCCGGGCAACGGTTCGCCTCGGGATCGGAACTCGCTGATGAGCGCGTCGATGCGGGTGGCGGCGTCCGCGAAACTGGCATGCCGGTTGGATGTCGGTGCCGGGTAGGTCGGTCTCGTGCGGCCGACCAGAGTGCGGTACTCGGCACGGGCGGCGGTGATGTCGTCGCTGAAGTCCTCGACGAATCTCAGTGCCCAGCACAACATCAGACTCATCGTGGTTTCGGGGATGCGCGGTGTGAGGTTCTCGGCGGGGCGCCGCAGCGGTCCCAGCAGGAAACGGGCCTCTTTCCCGTTCCAGGGTGGTTCCTGCGGCAGGCGTGCCTCTGGCGGGAGGGCCTCGCGCATGGCCCACAGACGCCGCACGGCCTGGATTACATCGAAGCGTTCGGCCTCGCGTATCGGCGCGTCCCGGACGGCGTCGAGGAATCGGTCGAGATCGCTGGTGGTGACCGCCTCCAGGGTGGTGATCGCGTGGTGGTCCAACCAATCGAGGAACACGCGGACCATGCGCAGGTGGTTGTGCATCGAGGTCACCGACAGCTGTCCTTTGAAACTGGCGCGACGCAGCACGGTCACGTCGTGGTCGCCGTTGAGTTCCAGCCACACATACGCTTTGGCGATCCGACGAAAGGACTCGGGAACGAGCGCGAAGTTCAAACTCTTCGACTCGTAGTGTTTCTCGTGGATGGCGGGGCTGAGTTTCCAGCGGTCCTCGGCGAAGCGGGACAGATCGGCGGGAGCCACGTCGGGGCGCAGTGCGCGATTGAGCAGCACTGGCGTGTCGGCGTCGAGGATATAGCCCCCGGCTCGCAGCACGGCGGATCGGGCGGGTCGGGTCATCGATGATCCAGTTCCTTGTCGAACAGTCGCGCCACCAGCGCGTGATGGTCGGGGCCGACCTCGGCACGGGCGCGTTCGACCGCAGCGCTGCCGGCTAGGGTGAGTAGGTCGTCGAGTTGGCCGAAGGGATAGGCGAAACGCTGCGCCCACCGCAGCGCGGTCATCTGTGTTCGACGTCGATCGAGCAGCTCGTACGCGGCGATCTGAACAGGCAGATGGTGCGGCAGGGCTCGTGCGCACGGGCAGTCCAGGCATTTGAGGAACGACGCGGTGCACGCGCGACCGGGCTCGGTATGGGGGCTGTTGAAGTTGTCGGTGCACGCGGCCAGCACCGTGTCCGCGTCACGGGCCACCAACAGTCGCAACACCGCCTCGCTGATGCCGAAACGGGCCGCGACCGCGCTCGGTTCACGGCTGGCCTGTTCCAGATCGGCTGCGCTGAGCTGGGGGATGGTGCCCATCGAGCGCGCCTTGCCTGCCTCGGCGGTCAAGATGTCGGCGACCAACTGTTGGTACTCCACCACGGTGCAGCGGTCTCGACGCAGGTAGGTGTCGGCCAGTGTCGTGGTGGTGTGCGCGACGGGGCGTTGCTCGCGGGCGGCGTGGGTGGCCCGTAGTCGCGCCAACGACACCCCGAGCACGGTCGTCTGTCCGTCCTGGTCCGGATCGGTGTCGAGCATCAACTCCCGTCCCCAGTTCCCGGCCAACACATGTTGGTCTGGGGTCTTGAATCCTCTGCCGGACTTCGGATTCCAGTACACGAAGAGCCTGTCGCTACCGAGAATGCGACGCGCGGAGCTCGTCAACTCGTGTACGAGCGTGTACACCCCGAAAGGGCTGCGCAGCTCGTCGAACGCGGAGACGGTCCCGTCGGCGCGGGCGCCGATATCGGCCCACACCGGCAGATCGGTGAATGCCGCGGTCATGTGGGCGCGGCGGCCCCGGCGGGGTTTGACCAGGTCGACCTGCACCGAGGCGATCGGACCCGTGTAGCCGTCGGGGCGATGGTGGGCGGCCGGGGCGTTGTAGATCGTCGAGCCGTTCTGGCCGGTCAACCGAACCAACAACACCGCGAACGCGGCGACCTCACGCCAGTCCAGATGCACCGCGGTATTGACCGCCAGCGCGCCTCCGTGACGGCCCGCGCGCCGTAGTGTCCGCTCCTCGGGCAGCGCGTAGATATCCCCGACCCGCTCGACGTGATCGATCAACTCGCAGTATTCGGCGCGGACCGGATCGCAGACCAGGTCTGTGTCGTTCTCACGCCACCGCGCCAACAGGTCGAGGTTGGCGCGGATCCGGACCGCGGCACGACGAGCCATGTCGCGGGCAGCGCCCAGAATCCGCGCTTCCTCGGTCCTACTGTAACTGGCGTGCGCGGTGAAGCTGTCACGGCGCACCGGGACTCGCTGTGCGCACCGGGCCGTGAAAATCGGTGTCAATCCCTCGACCTCGACCAGCAAGGACCGCAAAACCCCGACGTCCATCCCCGACGACGCCAACCCAGAGCGTCGCATCAGGAACTCGTCCAGATGCGACGGACTCAGATCCGCCGCCGACAGCGGCGGCCGATCACGCCCGGCCAACACCTCACAGAACCGCAACAGAAGCGTGAAAGTGTTACGTGCCGACCCGGCCGCTTTCACCCGCCCTTCCGGACCGGTGTGGGCTTCGAACGCGCGGGCGAAAGCGACTCGCAGCTCATCGCTGACCGGCAATCTCGTGAAGTCGAAATCGATCGGTCGGCCACCGCGCTCGGCCACGAAACGCACCACACACCGGTCGCCGTCGCCGAACAATCGTTGCGGGGGAACATATCCCGGATCCGGCATCGCCGCCTGTCGACCCCGGCTCACCGGAGGGACCCGACCGGATCGGTGAGCACCCGACCGTCACGGCCGAACACCGCGCGCATCAGCTTCGAGACCGACTCCTCGGCGGCGTGCGCCAACAGCAACTCGACTGCCAGACCGCGGAAAGGCTCCAGATAGGTGTGCCGGGTCGAGCGGGGATCGGTATGTCCGAGCATCAGCTGCACCAGATCCCACGCATCCCCGAACTGCTCACGAAAATCGCTGGTCTCCTGCCCGCTCAGATGCGCCACCCGCGCCTGATAGACCAACCGACCCACCGAAAACCAGCGCAGAGCGAAACTGTGGCGCAACATGTGCGGCGCACCCGCGAACCCGGCAAGTCCCAGCCGCGCCAGCCGTGCGTTGGCCTGGGAAAAGGTGTGCTCCCACCCATGCGGATCACGAGCCAGACCGTCCTCGTTCAGCCACACCGCCGCGGGCTCGAGACCCTCGGCCCCCTGCACCAGCAACCGGCGGCGCTCCGAGAGGTCCAGCGTGTCCAACGACACCTCCGAAACCCCGCCGTCGAATCCGCGCAACCGAACCCGCCGCGACGCGGAGACCGAAACTATGATCCGGGCGTCCGTGAGGCGCCGGTAGCGGTCGGCGCGCTGGGCGCGGCCCACGGCACGGGCCCGCTCACCCTCGACGTAGCCCAAGACCTCCACGAGCGTTCGGCGCGGCATCCAATACTCTCGGCCTCGACCGCCCTTCGCGCACTCAGCCGCTAAACGACAGGTCGTGTATACGCGTCGCGGATCATCGCCCGGCAATTCCAGCATCAACAGCGATCCCATCTCCGACAACCGCAGACCAGTCCCATACAGCGCGTCGGCGAACGCGCCGTCACGCTGGGAATTGCGGCCCCGGAACCCAGGATCCTCGCTACCGTCGAGCGCGAACCCCATCAAACCGACATCCCGATAACGCCGGTACCCGTCCGGATCGAACCACTTCACATGGCGATCCCTGCTCGCCGACGGCACCGTCACCGGTTCACTGCCGTACCTGGCATCCGCACCACGCCGCGGCCGAACCCTGATGGGATCGGGTAGGCCGAACTCACCGCACGCCCACCTATAGAACAATCGAAGTGCGATCAGGTCGTGCTCGTAGGTGCCCGGGGCAACCCGACTCGGATTACGCGCATCGCTCAACCGCCACACCTTGAACGCCGACTGAGCCTCCCTGCCAGCACGATCCCACGAAACACCATAAGCGGCAAGAAAGTTCAGCCACACCAACAAGCTGTAGGCATACTTACGCCATGTCGTACGACTCGCGTTGCCCAGTTCATCGCTGACGAACCAGCGATTGACCCGGGCGTCGGCAACACCGCCAGGCCCCAAGAACACCGGCTGCCCTGCCCTCATCCGTCCATACGCTCGCTCCAGCACGTCGCGATAACGCACCGCGACCGGATCCGCTGCGAAATTCGGCGGAATATAGCTATTACCAACAAAGTACAGAGTCCATCCCTCGGTCACACCGTGATCGGTTCCCGTCTCCTTCACCTGGCCTCCATTCCTCGCTACCCGCCGACCTCCCCGCCACGGAGGAAGATATGAGCCAGCGGAAAGCTCTCATCGAGAACGGATTACAACACGGCCAGACCCGCTAGAGAACGTCACCTGTCTGCGCCACCATTACCAGCAGGTTCGACAGATCGTCGAGCAACTGCGGGGGGCGGAAACCCGGATCGAGCAGAGTACGGGCAACGCCCGCGGCGCTGTCTACGCCTAGCCCGAACGACCAGCACACCGGCATCGTGTCGTCATCGAAAAGCGTTGTGAGAGGGAATAATCCCTCGGTTTCTTCGACCATGAGAGCGGTTCCTTTCGGCACATGACGCAGCTCCGGCACGCACGGGACCGTGACCGGGAGGCCGGAATCGGAACCAGAAGCCCGCACTCGGGGCAGGCGGTGCTCGGGATCGCCGCCTGTGTCAGCGGTCGAGGGGGCGGCGGGCGTGCAGGAGCACGGCGTCGGTGTCGGGGCCGGAGGTGGCGAAGGATCCGGCGGGCAGTGGTTCGTGACCGCCGTGGCGGTGATGAAGTCCCGCATCGCATGGTGGTCACGGTCGGCGCGGTAGGTGTAGCCGTTGGGCGCCAGCGCCAGCAACTGGCCGCCATCATCGAGCAGCTCCCACGCGGTGTGGAGGTGGTCCATCCACACCGTCGGCTGCCCGGGGAGCGCGAAGGGCGGGTTCATCACCACAGCGGCATAACCGGTTGTCGCGGTCGCGGCGAATTCCTCGAAGCTCGCGATCACGAGGGTGACGCGTGGGTCGTAGTCGATGGCGGCGGCACGCGCGCGGTCGGGCTCGACGGCGGTGACCTCCACAGTCGGGTTGGTGGCCAGGATCGCCCGCACGAGCGCCCCGTCACCGGCCGAGGGCTCGAGCACCCGCGCGCCGGACGCGAAAGCGGCGATCCCGGAATGCTCGCCTGCGACGAGGTGGCGGGCCAGCGGCTCGGGGGTCGCGAAGTACGCCTCGAGGACTTTCCGGTCGGTGTTGGGGGTCACGCCGCGCGCCACGGCCGCGGCGATGACCTGGGTGGGGTCGTCGGGGAAGACGTGGGCTCGAGCCCGGCGGTTCCAGCGTCCGCCCATGGACTCGATGACCCTGTCGATCTTGCGGTAGTCGGCCTGGCTCAACTGCTGGGGCAGCACCAGGTTGTTTCCCTCGATTCGTGATCGGGCCAGGATCTCGCGAGCGAACTCGGGTACCGGCACCGACGTTCTCACAGCCATCGATGATCACCTTTCACACAGAACGGACACAGACAAACAGGCCCACAACAGCGGGCGGGAACCCGAACCACGCGGCACAGCGCGGGCTGCCGGAAGGCCGTGGTGGACTCGAACTCCGGGCGTCGCGCCGGTCTGGACCGGTCACCAGGACGGGTCGAGGACCAGGTCCACCCACTCGTCGACGACGGCCAGGCGGTAGCGGACGCGGAAGCCATCGGCCGGGGTGGTGGCGATTTCCAGCCGGTAGTGCTCGGTCCAAGTGCGCAGTTCGTCCCCGGCGGCGGCGAGCCGGTACCGCGCATCAGGGTCCAGGGATTGAAAGTGCTCGCCGTAGTCGGCGAGACTGCCGGTGTACAGGGCACCCGCATAGCACCACACGTAACGGCGCGGTTCACCGTGCAGACACCGTTGGTCGTGGGACACGTGGACACCGCCCAAGACCGAGCGCGCCGACTCCGGGCACCCGCAGCGGACCGCCACCGTGGCGTGGCGGCGCGCGATCGTGGCGTCGTCGACCCGGATCCGGGTCGACGCCGATCGCGCGAATTCGGCCGAGGTGTGGTGCGCATCCACCGCGTGGCCGTCGTTGCCGGTCATGCGGCGGGTTTGCTGGTGAGGTGGGAGACCAGGGTCCGCAGGGCGCGCAGTCGTCCGCGGCGGGGCTGGAGGTTGAGGTAGGTCGACACCTCGACCGCGGCGACGAAGGCTTCGGCGAGCTTGTCACCGAGTTCATCCACCTCACTGCGCTTGTCCAGCAGGGTCTGGACCTGCTCGCTCAGCCGCGTGATCTGTGGCCCAGGTCCTGCCAACGCGGTCGGGACGAGTTCGAACCCGAACTCCTCGGCCAGCATGGCCAGCAGTTGCCGCCCGTTGGGCATCGGGGCCTGATCTGCGGCCTCGATCTCGGCCAGGCCGTGCGGAGTCGAGCAGACCACGCAGAACTGGCGCGGTTGTTCGTAGCTGCACCGGGTCTTGTCGTGTACCTCATCGAGCGGCTGGCCCTGCTGGATCAATTCGTCCAGAGCCCATCGGCCGTCCTCGAACACCATGTACACCTTCACCGCGTTCTCGACCCGATGCTCATCGGGCATGTAGGGGTCGAAATCGGGGTGATAGGCGTCGATCTCGTCGTCACTCACGACGTTCTTCCTTTCTGCCGGTTCGGATGTGGGCATGCGGCTCCCGGGGCGGGACAGGTCGTGCCGGAACACGAACCGCACTGCGGGGAGCCGAGCGTGCTGCGGGCGGATTCAGTCGATCCAGTCGGCGACCGGCCCGGTGTCGGTGGTGGTGGCGTCGGCGACGACCTCGGCCATGGACACATCCACACGGAAGCGGTGCCCGATGTCGGCCTCGACCGCGGCGTACTGCGCGGCCAGCTCGGGATGCAGGCGCGCGGCCTGCACCAGTCCTGACCTGGATGAATAGATGCAGAACACGCACGACGCGCTTAACTGGACTACGGAGTGGCACCCGAGACTGGTGTCTAGTACTGATCTGGTCGTATGAGGCTGGCGGGAAGCCGTGATCGCGTGGCTGGCTATTCGCTTTCTGATGTCGCGCCACCGGGCAGGCCGTGCAGCTTGCGGACAAGCGCAGAAGCGCTCGATTTCTTCGGTGACAGGGTCTTCGCGTGCTACTGGTGGCCATTCATGCGCGCCATCGACGGCAGCGGTGCGATAGGACTGGATCGGGTGTGCAGCGCCTTGGGCGATGAGCACCTGGTGGCTCTGGCGTTCGTGGAGGTTCCCGGCGTCTTGCTCTGTGATGGGAGGAGCCGCGCTCGATGTGGGTCAGCCAGCGCGGGATCGTGGAGTTCTCGCTGGGCTCGTCGTCGGCCCGGACGTCAACAGGCCCCCATACGTGATCAGGCGAAGGTGACCACCGATGTTCGGGCGCACTCACGTGTCGCGCTCGGCATCCAACTCGCTAACTAGTAGTCTTATGCGCATTCAGACATGTATGAGCGTTGGTTGGATCGGCGCTCCCGACTTCAAGAGGTTCGATGACAGCGACTCTGCATCAGGAACACAGTGATCACACGCATGTCCACAGGGAAGGCTGCGGGCATGTTGCCTTTCCGCACGGCGACCATGTGGACTATGTCCACGACGGGCATATTCATCGTGCCCACAACGGTCATTTCGATGAATGCGAGCCTGAGGCGCACCACGCTCACGATGGCCACGACCATGTCCATGGGGCGGGCTGCGGACATGTCGCCGTACCTCACGGTGATCATGTCGACTATGTCCACGACGGATGTCGCCACGCGGCTCACGGTGGACACTACGACGAGCACTGAACGGCAACTGCGCCGTGGCGACAAGGGCCTCTCGGAGGGTGAGACTTTGAGACTGGCCCGGTTGCTGAGTGTCAAGATCTGAGGCGAGCGAACTCGATCTTGTAACAGGTGGCGTTGAGGGCGCGATGTGACCTAACTGATCCGTTGGCTAACCGAACAATCCGCAGGCAGCTGCGCGCCTCGATTCGGCACCGCGACCGCGTGTGGGTCGGTGTGGCTCGACTTGCGCGATTCCTGGGGCGGGGCCGGATCTATCGAGGACTCGAACGGTAAATGGGAATGATAATCGGTACTGTGAACTCATGTCCGACGAGGGTTTCACAAAGGCGTTCGACAGCACCGGGGGTGATTTCGACCGCTTGGGTGAGTACTTATGGGAGCCGATCGGGGCGGCGACTGTCGCCGCCACCGGTCCCCAGTTGGGCGAGCGGGTGCTCGATGTCTGCTGCGGGACCGGTGCTTCGGCGATTCCCGCAGCGCTCTAGGTAGGAGAGACGGGGCGCGTGGATGCGGTGGATCAGGCAGAAGTGCTGCTCGGACAGTTGCGGGGACGGGCGAGAGGGTTGCCGCAGTTGCACACTCACGTGGCTGATGCCACGACCTGGCCGGATCGCGACTATGACGTGGTCCAGGCAGTGCTGGGTATCTTCTTCTTTTTGCAGATGGCCTCCGGTACCGAACATGTCATCGCCCGGGCTCGGGCCGGGGGACGATGTGGTTTGACGATCTGGCGTCGCGGAGCGATGGAAACGGCCGGACAGCACTTGCGCGGCGCGGTAGCGCAGGTCACCGGGACCGCGGCAGAATCGCGGAAACAACATCTCATCGATCGCATCAACCAGCCCGAGACCTATCGCGGGTGGCTGACCGACCGCGGGCTGACGCAGGTCGAAGTGACCGAACACGAACTCGTGCTGCCGATCACACCGGAGTTGGCTTGGCTCGTGGTCACGGGATCGGGATTCGCCGCCGCACTCGCGGGACTGGACACCTCCGGTGTAGAGGCCGTGCGCCGAGCCTATCTGGCTTCGTTGAACGAGGCCGGGGTCCGGCATCTGGACGCCACCACACTGGTGGGAGTCGGTACTCGGCCGATGACCTGACCGTAAAGTACCGCGGCGCAATCAACCTGCCCGACCAGTGTCGCCGTTGCGCGAAGCGAGGGGTGCCTGGCTGCGAGTACGGTGTGTTGCCGGTGGCGCGGCGCCTCACCGAATTAGGCGCACCCCGCCGGCGCATATTGTCCGTCCTCGCGGCAGAATTCGATCGTGCTGATCGCGACCGCTCCGGCGTTCCTCCTGGACGAACCGGGCATGGTGGCGGCCGGTTTCACCGGGTCGCTGGCGACTGCGGTAGCGCGGCCCTCTGGGGCGGTGCTGTGCCCTGCCGCTCTTCCGGGGCGTCAGGCTGGTGCCAACTGTAGGGCCCGGTCGACTCGGTGAGTCATGTTTTCGTTGGTCGGTACGGTGTGGTGTTCGTGACGTCGGCGCAGTTCGGCGAGCTCTCGCGGCTGTTCGATGACCACCGGATGTCTGTTCGACACGTGCGGCGCGCCTGCTGGGAACTGCTCACTGCCGAGCACAAGGCCGCGATCTCGGCGTGGGTCAGAGCCAATGCCACCCAGGTGACCTTCCGGGGACGACTGAGGCCGGGCGACACCTCCTGACCGTGGTCGGGTAGATCTCGGCGCGGTGTTCGGATTCCTCGATCGCGTGTAACTCTGCATCCGGACACCATGCCCCGGCACGCGGAACCAACATCGACCCTGTACCGCGAGTCGCGGCGGTTTGGGCAACTCGGCCCAACCCCAACACGCCGGTACAGAACCGCACACAGTCGATCTTCCGAATCGCCTGGCGCCTCGATAGCCGTGATCATGTGAGCTTCGTTCTCGATGTCAACTGTGCCGTGTGATGCTTGCGATGAGTCCGTCGATGACATCGGCAACTGCTGTCTCGGTACGGAATTCGGCGCGGATGTCGGCCCACTGGGGGAGCAGTCGCGCGACGGTGGGGAAGTCGGCAAGCTGATCGGTGGTGATCAGGTCCGACCAGTAGGGCTGGGCGAGTTCGGTGTCGCGATGGGCTTGTGCCGCGCGGCGGCTCATCAGCTCGCCGACCACAAACCGCCAGACGGTGAGGTATAGATATCCGGCCTTGCGGTCGGAGGCGCCTAGTGCGTTTGCGGCATAGATGAATTCGTTGAGCATCCACATGGCGGAGCGACCGGTGCTCTGACCGGTGACGAGAATGTCTGCCACCCAAGGTAGCTGGTCCAGGGTGTCGATGAGGTAGCACACTATGGCGATCAGGCGGTCCCTGGGCGCATCGGGCAATTCGGGGCGTTGCATGGCGTCTGCGAGCTCGCCGAGTACCACCGTGAAAAGCGTTGCCTTGGTGGGGAAGTGATGGTAGATCGCGGCCGTGCTGGCCTGGAGGTCGTCGGCCAGCCGACGCATGCTGAAGGCTTCCGCACCACCGGTGGCGAGCAGTCGGGTGGCAGCGGTGACGACCGTGTCGCGCGGCAGCCGGATCGGGCGTCCGCGACGAGAGCTCGGGGAATCGGGCATGGCGGTGATTCTTCGCGCGGCGACTCTCGACATTCGGGTAAGGGTGTGCTTACCTTGATAAAAATACGCGTTATTAAATAGGAGGTACGTGGTGTCCGAGCAGCCGACCACACACCGAGGCGCCGCATCGGCCGTCGTGTTCTTGACGATGTTCCTGGTTTCTCTCGACCTGTCGATCGTCAATGTCGCGTTGCCGGCCATGGACGCCGCACTCGACCTCCGGCCGACCGGTCTGGCTTGGGTGATCAACGCGTTTCTGCTGCCGTATGCCGGATTGCTGATGCTGGGCGGCAGACTCGCCGACCTGGTCGGACGTCGCACGCTGCTGCTCTGTTCGCTCGGTGTCTTCGCGGCGGCCAGCCTGTTCGGAGGTGCCGCGCAGGAGGGGTGGCAATTGATCGCTGGTCGTGGTTTGCAAGGTGTCGCGGCCGCGGTGCTCACGCCGATGTCGCTGGCGCTGGTGACCTCGGAATTCGAGGAAGGCGCCGCGCGCAACAAGGCAATGGCCATCTGGGGTGGTGCTGGCGCGGCCGGTGGCGCACTCGGGGTGGTGCTGAGCGGGCTGCTCACCGACCACCTGAACTGGCGTTGGGTGATGTGGGTCAATGTCGTGTTCGTGATCGCCGCGATAGTCGCGGTACTGCGCGGCGTGGACAATCGGATACCTGCCGGTCATCGGCGGCCCGACGTCCTCGGTGGACTGCTCGTCACCGCAGGTGTCACGGCCTTGGTGATGGGTGTGATCGAGACCGGCGAGCGAGGTTGGGCTGCGACACGAGTGTTGGGCTGGTTCGGTGGGGGCATGGTCGCCCTGCTGGTTTTCGTGGTCGTCGAAGCTCGGGTGACGGATCCGCTGGTGCCGCTGGGGTTTCTGCGGCGGCGTTCATTGATAGGTGCCTCGGTCTTCGGATTCCTGCTCACCTCTGCCCAGATCGCCAGCTTCTTCTTCGTCTCCCAGATCATGCAACGTGTACTGGGCTACAGCCCCACCGAGACCGGCCTGTCCTTCCTGCCATTCTGCGTCGGCATCGTGATCGGGTTGCGCGCCGCCCAGGCCGTGGCCCGCGACCATGGACCCCGGCCGGTGCTGCTCGCCGGTGGTCTACTCGGCGCCGCAGGGCTTTTCTGGTTCGGATTCGCCGGGCCGACAAGTAGTTTCGCTACCGCGATTCTGGGGCCGTCGCTGGTCTGCAGTGTCGGTGTCGGTGCCGCGATGGTGGCGATGGGCCTGGCGGCCACCTCGGGAGTGCCCGTCGAACAGGCAGGACTCGCCTCGGGAATCCTCAGCAGTGCTCGCCAGCTCGGTGGTGCGTTGGGGCTGGCGGTCCTGGTCGCCGTGGCCAGTTCCGTCACCGGCGACGGGATAACGCCAGACGCGCTGTCTGACGGTTTCGCCACGGCCCTGCGAGTAGCCGCCGGCCTCCTCGCCATCGGAGCTGTCGCAGCGACTGCGATCGTTCCGGTTTCCCGCCCGAAACCGCAGGTATCGGATACCGGCGAGGCGCTGCCGCACCCGTCGCCTGCCGCGGCGGACCTTCCGGTCGAGTAGTCGACAGTGACACGGGGTCGCTGCGTGGTCTCGACCGATATGGATGTGTGAAGGTCGCCAGCCTCGACGAAAGAGGAAAGCATCAAGGATGAGTGAGTACCCTCACTGTCGAGCTGTCGAGCTGTCGAGCTGTCGATCGCGGCGGGCAGACTCAGCACTCGCTGTACGGCGTCATTCTGGCGGCGGTGTGCCTTGGCTGTGACGTCGGTGCTGCCGCATGCGCAGCGTTGCGCCGAGCGCAGGCTCGGATCCGGTTCGGCGGACCGTTTCCGCGCAGCCCCTGCTGTGCACCCACCTCTCACGGTGCTGGGGTCGGACTGCTCTCAACAGCCTGTCGGCTGGTCGTGGGCCGAACCGATCGCCGCGCTGGCCATCGCCACGATTATGAGATCGCTACTGGATTGGGGCACTCGGCATGACGATCCTGGTGGGCGCTCGCAACCTCGACCAGGGCAAACAGGCTGCCGCTCGGTTGTGTGGCGATGGCATCGACGCGCAGGCTGTCCACTTGGATGGTCGAGGACCGCGGCCGTTGTCGCGGGTGTACGTCCCGGTGGCGTCGGCGCCGTCGGTGGCACCGGTGCTGGCATACGTCGCGACCAGCTTGTTGTCGTCGTCGAGTACATCGGCGACAACCCGCAAGCAGCACGCGCGGAAATCATCGAACGTGTCGGTGCTGAATGCGGAATGCGCGACGGCGGGTGCCTTTGCCGAAGTCTCGACCGCGGGTGCGACGAAGCGAGGGGTGCCTGGCTGCGAGTACGGTGTGTTGCCGGTGGCACGGCGCCTCACAGAATTGGGCGCACCCCGCCGGCGCATATTGTCCGCCCCGGCGGGGGAATTCGATCGTGCTGATCGCGCGACCGCTCCGGCGTTCCTACTGGGCGAACCGGACCTGGTGGCAGCAGGTTTCACCGGGTCGCTGGCGACTGCGGTAGCGCGGCCCCTGGGGCGGTGCTGTGCACCGCCGCTCTTCTGGGGCTTCAGGCCGGTGCCAACTGTAGGGCGCGCTCGACTCGGTGAGTCATGTTTTCGTTGGTCGGCTCGATCCGGCGTGGCATTCGGCGCAGGTGCCGTAGATGTCGATGCGGTGGTCGATGTCGGCGTATCCGTGCGCCGAAGCGAAGGAGTCGATTCGGCGCTCGAAGGGTTCGACGGCGAATCTTTCGGCGCGGCCACATGTTCGGCAGAGTAGGTAGTGGTGGTGTCCGGAGTCGTCGCGAATCCTGTAGAGCAGTTCGTCGTTCTCTGCGCGCTGTGTCTCCACTATCTGCTGTGTGGTGAGGCGGCGCAGGATTCGGTAGACCGTGGTCAGGGCGATGCTGGTGGCAAAGGTGGTGTGCAGGTCGAGGTGTAGTTGCTGCGCGCTTCGGAAATGGTCATCTCGCTTCAGGGCGGCGAGCACGCTGGACTGCCAGCGGGCTCGCTGGGCACGTCGTGCGGGTGCATTCGCATCGCGGAGGCGCGGTGTCATCGTCGGCCTTGTCGGGTTCGGGACGGTGTCGGTGGCCGAACGGGTGGCTGTCCTGTCCGTAGGCAGGACAGCCTGACCGGTCGGTTGGGTGTCGAGCTTGGTCAGTCCAGGGAGATCTCCAGATGGACGGTCTGGAATACGGAGGTCGGGGTGCGGGCGTCGTGGATCACGGTGCCGAAGGTCTGCCAGAACTCGAGTGCTCCGGGTGATTTCGCATCCGTGTGGAGATAGAGCCGACGGAGGTTGGGATTCTGTCGAACGAATTCGATGGCGTGACGCACCAAGCGTGTCGCCAGACCGCGCCGCTGGTGCCCGGGGTCGACGTAGACCCGGAACAGTTGAGCGGTGACGCCGTCGGGGAACTGTTCGGCCAACCATGCCGGGTGTGGTGGGGTCCGCGGACCGCGGGCCTGGATCGCGGTGGTGGCCACTACCTCTTCGTCGCGTACGGCGACCCACAGGCGTTGGTCGGGGTGCTGGAGGTAGGTCTTCTCCGGATCGATGACGTCGTCGTGGTGTTCGGGCAGGTAGCCGCAGCCGAGTACGTTGTAGAAGGTGTCGAGCATGATGCGCCGCGCGGCGGGCATGTCTTGGGCGCGGGCTTCCCGGATCGCGTATTCGGTTCCTACGTGGGTCGGCGCGCTCATCGCAGACCCGCCAACTTGTCGGCCAGCACTTCGAGGCCTTCCACGGCGACGGGTCCCGGTCCGGTATAGCCGAACGGAATGACGATGATCCGGTCGTCCCGGATCGCTTTCATCGACGCGAGTTCGGGGCGGGCGCGCAGTGCTTGGCGCACGGATTCGGGTGTCTGATCGCCTTGGGTCAGCAGGACCACGACCTCGGGGTCGCGTTGGATGAGGGTTTCGGTGTTGGCGCCGAACTGGCGTTTGGCGACGTCGCCGAAGATGTTGTTCAGGCCGAGCATCGTCATTTGGGTGTTGACGGTGCTGGTGGCGCCGTAGGCGTTGAGGGTCGATCCGTCGCGGGCGAGGATCAGCGCGGCCGCGGGCCGCTGTGGGGTGCCGGGTTTCTGTTTGCCGGCTACCGCGTTGATACGCCCACGTAGGGCCGCTGCCTCGGTGGCGGCGGCTTGTTCGGTGCCGAAGAGCTTTCCGTACAGTTCGATGTCGGCGAGGACGTCCTCGAAACTTCCGGCGGCGTTCTGGCAGTATCCGCGGGTGACCAGCACGGGGATGCCCATCGGCGCGAGGTCGTCGGCGGAGACGGCCGCGCCCTCGAAGCTCACGACCACATCGGGTGTCCGGTTGATGATCTCCTCGCGGGCCAACTCCGCGGTGGCGGCGACGAATTCGGCGTGGGCGAGTCGATCGGCGTATTGGCCCGGGAAGGGAGAGGTTTCGAAGGTGCGGGCGACGACGCGGTCGGCGGCTCCGGCCGCGGCGATCATCGGCGCGCCGATCGATCCGACGGTGACCGCTCGTCGCGGCGGCGCGTCGAAGGTGACGTCGCGTCCACAGCTCGAGATCGTCATCGGGAAGCCGGGGGCCGTTCGGGTCGTCTCCGAGGAGGTGGTGCCGCCGCACGCGGTGAGTCCCGCGACGAGTGCGACCGCGGCAGACAGGAGTGCCGGTCGCCGGAGGCGCCGAAGGTGGAGGGATTTCACTGTTGTCGTTGTTCCTTTTCTGGGCAGGGGATTACGTGTGTGTGCCGCGCATGCGGCGGATGAGAACGAGCAGTAGAGGCGCGCCGACGACCGCGGTGACGATTCCCAGCGGTAGTTCGCGTGGGGCGAATGCTGTGCGGGCGACGACGTCGGCGGCGACGAGGAAGATCGCGCCGATCAGCGCCGAGACCGGAATGAGGGCACGGTGGGTGCTTCCGACACAGAGGCGGGCGATGTGCGGGATGATCAATCCGACGAATCCGATCGCGCCCGACACCGCGACCACAGCGCCGACACCCAGTGCGACGATGCCCAAGGCGTAGATGCGTAAGCGGATCGGTGAGAACCCCAGTGTTCGTGCGGTGTCGTCGCCGATGGCCAGTGCGTCGAATCGTGTACTCATGACGAACAGGACGCCGAGGAAGACCAGGACCACGGCGCTGGTGAGGCCGACCGAGCTCCATGCCGCCGAGCCCAACGACCCCAGCAGCCAGAACAGCACCGCGCGCGCGCCTTCGGGGGAGTCCGAGGCGAAGATGAGGAAGCTGGTCGCCGCGGAGAAGATGTAGCCGATGGTGACGCCGCCGAGCAGTAGACGCAGGGAGGTCATCTGGCCGTTGATCCTGGCGACGAGGAACAGCAGGACGGTGGCGATCATCGCTCCGAGGAACGCGCTCGAGGTGAGGGCGGCCGTAGAGACGGCGGTGGTCGAACCGAACAGCAGACAGACCGCGGCACCGGTGGAAGCGCCCGAGGTGACGCCGAGGATGTGTGGATCGGCCAGCGCGTTGCGGATGATGGTCTGCAAGACCACGCCGCTGACGGCCAGCGCGGCGCCGACGCAGGCTCCCAGCAGCACCCGGGGGATGCGCACCTGCCACACGATCGAGTCGTGGG
Source organism: Nocardia noduli (assembly GCF_019038455.1). Classification (NCBI taxonomy): domain Bacteria; kingdom Bacillati; phylum Actinomycetota; class Actinomycetes; order Mycobacteriales; family Nocardiaceae; genus Nocardia; species Nocardia noduli. The sequence goes on along the minus strand of NZ_JAFMPL010000005.1, from coordinate 113,005 downwards.
CTCGGCTCCAGCCGACGGCGTCCGGCCATCCGAACATGTGGTGGCCCACGATCTCGGCGACTGTCGAGGGCGGCACCCAGACCGGGCCCAACCCGGTCGCGACGACGATGGTGGCGATGAGTGTCGCACCGAGTCCACCGATCCAGGCGAGGGTGATCCAACGCTTCCCGGCGTGATCGAGGTCATCGACGGTTCGCGGTGCCAGGGTGGTGGTGGTCACGAGTGCACTACCTTCCCGTCATCGACCGCGGTGTGGACGGGGCTGGCCGCCGAATCTTTCGCGGATAGCGACGTGGTCCGCCGTGGTCCGAAGAGCAATTGGGTGGACCCGAAAGCGATCGAGCGCTGCACCGAGACCTGATAGACGGGCTCGAGTACTTCCGGGGTCAATACCTCCTCGACCGGTCCCGCTGCGGTGATCCGGCCTCTCTCGAGCAGGACGAGGCGATCGCAGTAGCGGGCGGCGAGGTTGAGGTCGTGCAGGACTACCACCGTGGTGACCGCCAGTTCGCTCACGAGGCTGAGCAGTTCGTGTTGGTAGCGGACGTCGAGGTGGTTGGTGGGCTCGTCGAGCAGGATGTGGTCGGCGTCCTGGGCCAGCGCGCGGGCGATCAGAACCCGCTGGCGTTCCCCGCCCGAGAGTGAGGCGTAGCTGCGGTCGGCGAATTCGCGAACGCCGACTCGGCGCATGGCCGCGGCGGCGGCGACCCGGTCCTCGCGGGAGTAGCCCTGGAACGCCCCGACCCACGGTGACCGGCCGAGCAGCACCATTTCCGCGACCGTGATGGGGGTCTCGCTCGAGGATTCCTGGGTGACGACGGCGAGGCGGGCGGCCATCTGCTTTCCGCGCATGGACTCGACCGGCGTTCCGTCGATCATGATGGTTCCGCCACGCGGGCGCAGCGCTCGGTAGATCAATCGCAGCAGGGTCGATTTGCCGGATCCGTTGGGCCCGATCAGTCCCAGACTGATACCGGAATCGGCGACCAGCCCGATGTCGGTCAGCACGGTCTTGCCGTCGTAGTCGAAGTGGACGTCCTCGAGGGTGATCATGCGCTCACTCCGGCGACCGAGCGGGCGACCCGGGGCCGACAGGCCAGTCCGGCGGACCCGGTCGCCAGGTGCGATGCACCGAGATCGACGTCGCGAAGCCCTCGCATATCTCCTGCGCCCGAACGAGTTTGAGGTCATGATCGGGATCGGCGTCCGACAGCAGGATGCCGGTGGTCGTGCCGCTGTGTGCGATCACGACGCCGAGGGCCCCGAGCCGACGAGTCTGGTCGGCGACGGCCTCGAGATGTGGGCGTTCGCGCAGTACGGAGTTCTTGACGGCGCTGTGTGTGGAGATGGCGCCGATCGTGGCGAGATCACCGCAAGCGATGGCGGCGGCGAGGTCGGCGAGCATCGTGCTGTATTCGTGCCCGTCTGCGGCGGAGAACGGTTTGTCGCGTCGGTTGAACTCCACGGTGTCGAGTTGTCCGCCTTCGTCGCCGAGCACGATCGTCATCGGCGGCAAGGGCCGCAGTCGGGAAAGCAATTGCACCTCTCGGTGGTAGAAAGCGACCGCGCCGGGATACATGACGCCGTCGGAAGGTTCGATGTGCCGCAGGTCGGCTTCGATTTCGTGAGCGGTGATCGCGCAACCTTGGGAGTTGGCGACCGCCCGGGCGGTCGCCACCAGGTCGGCGGTGGAACTGGCGAGCCCTTTGCCCTCGGGCAACTCGCTGACGATCGTGAGCCGCCCGCCCTGGCCTCGGGAGGTTCTGCCCAGCATCATCTCCACCAAGCGGCGTGCCTTGGTCTTGTGCGAGGGCGAGACGTGGACGCGGTCCTGGTGTGGATCGGGTTCGAACACCGCGACCGAGCCCTGCCGAATCGGGAGGGTGACCAAGAAGTCACGGTGCTCGGAAGTGATGCCCTGCAACAGTTCCCCGCAGCTTCCGAACGCGCTGCCGACGCCGATCTCTCGCGGTCCGCTCACGACGGGGCCGATGTGAGGTGGGGACGACGCCGCGCCACGACGTGTAGACGGTCGTCCTCGAGCCGGTCCTCGAGTACGCCGTCGCCGGGCCACGCCGGCTCGGTGAGCGGTCCGGGACGATCGAACAGGGCAACGACACCGAAACCGGACAGAGCCAACAGGTGTCGCAGTTCCTGGGGAAACAGCAGACGCCAGGCTGTGTCCTGGCTGACCGGTTCCGGACAGCCGTCCCACGTCCAGACCCGCCGCCGACGCAGCAGCTGTGCCGGCAGATCGATCGACAGCGAGGTACGGGAGGTGTAGCCGACGCCCTCCCATTCGATCCGGCGCACCGATTCCTGATCGAGCAGTTCGCGGCGGCCGCGGTCGGTGAGCAGGAACGCGGCGTTGCGCATCTCCATGATCAGCAATCCGCCCTCGCGCAGACACCCGAAGAACGAGACCAGCGCGGCACGGATGTCGTCGGTGTCGTGCAGATGCAGCAATGTGCTGCCCAAGCACGTGAGAACATCCACGGGTTCGGGCACGGTGACGTCGCGGGCGTCGCCCACTCGGAAATCCTGACCGGGGTACTTCGCGCTCGCGTAGGCGACCATCCGGTCGGAGATGTCGATTCCGGTGACGCGATAGCCGATCTCGGCCAGCCGCGCTGCGTCACGTCCGGTGCCCGCGCCCACATCCAACAGCCGTGAACCGGGGATGGGCTCGGTGTCGGCATAACGGGTCACCAGGTCGTCGACGAAGCGGGCGTTGCGTTCGCCGGTGTCGGGGAAGGTCTGCTCGTACAGGGCGGGATTGTCGGTCAGCAAGTTCTCGCTGATCAGCATCGGGTCAGCGCCGGTCGGTGTCATCGTCGGATTCGCCTTTCACGAGAACGGTCGGGACCCGGTCTGCGGCGTTGCCACCGCCGGGCGCGGGCAGTGCGCCGACTCGGTGTAGCGCGGTCACCGCTGCCGCGGAAGCGAAACCTGTGCCCGCGCACAGCAGTGCGGGCCACCACGCCGACGCTCCCCCCAAACGGTCGATCGCGGCGCCGACCGCCGAGGTGAGTGTCACCGTGAACACCCCGGAGACGAGATAGAAAGCGCCGTAGTAGGTTCCGGTGAGACTGGGTCCGGCGAAGCGGGGAACGAGTTCCAAGACGAACGGTTGAACGGTCATGATGCCGATGGCCAGGATGGCTGCGGCGACGAGCACAGGAACGACCTGCGCCGCTGTGGGAACCGGTCCGTCGGTGATCGCGTCGATGACACGCACCGCCGCGGGCGGAACCAGGAAGGCAGCGCCCATCACGCTCATGCCGAGGGCCATGGCCGGACCTCGCGCACGGTTGCCGAATGCTCGTGTGATCCTGACCTGCAGTGCCAGGATGACGATCGTCTCGGTGAGGAACAGCGCGGCGACGGCTGCGGCCCCGGCGGTGTCGCCTGCGGCATCTTGGGCTTGCAGGGTGAAGATGAAATAGATCTGACTCTGCAGTGCGAACATTCCCATGAGGGCGACGGCGAACATCCAGAACACGCGATGCCCGACCAGGTTGGTGAGGTCACCGAACAGGCTGGTGCCGCTCGGTGTGACTCGGCGCTCCGGTAGTAGCAGGAACTGGGCAATGGTCAACGTGAGGAACACTGCCGCGGCGACGACGGCGGTCGGCCGGAAGCCCAGCGAGATCAGTATCGTTCCCACGATGGGTCCGGCCGCCGACCCGACGTTGCCGAAGATGTTGAACAGCGCGAAGGCGTCCGCGGCGCGGTCGTCGCTGTCGCGGGCGATGTAGGCACGGACCGCCGGATTGAACAGCGCTCCCGCGAAACCGGTCAGGACCGAGGCGGTCAGGACCACCGCCAACGAACCACCCACGGCGAACAGAGCGAATCCCGTCGCCCGGATCGCGGCCCCGATGATGATCACCCGCCGCGCGCCGAGTCGGTCGGCAGCGGTGCCGCCTACCAGGAACAAGCCCTGCTGGCTGAGGTTGCGCACACCCAGCACCACACCGACCACAGCCGCCGACAGTGCCAGGTCCTCGAGCAGGTAGTCGGCAAGGAAGGGGATGAGCATGTAGAACCCGATGTTGCCAGCGAGTTGGTTGACCAACAGCAACCGGACCGACAGGGGGAACGTCCGGAACAAGCGCAAGGTGGTCATGTCACGGCTCCGTGAGGTTCGATTCCCAGTCCGAGGCCCGGCGGTCGCCGCAACACTCCGTCGGAGCCGGAAAGACCCCGCCACGGGTCGTCGGCGATGAGCAGGTGCCCGTCCAGATCGACCCAGCGCGCGGCCCCACTGAGATGGGCGGCCGGCGCGATACTCAACGATGTAGAGGCCTGGCAGCCGAGCATGACATCCACCCGTGCGGTTCGCGCCCAGTCGATCATCGCGGCGGCGGCGTGCAGACCGCCGCATTCGGCCAATTTGATGTTGATGCCGGCCACCAACGCGGGCAGCGCCGCCAACTGCTCGACCGTGCCCGCGTCCTCGTCGGCGATCACCGGCATCGGCACCGCCGAGGCAACCGCGTCCAGTGCGTCGAGCCTGCCCGCCGGCACCGGCTGCTCGACAGCCGAGATCCCCGCGTCGGCCAAGTCGCACAGCACGGTCACGGCGGTCTCGACGTCCCAGGCGCCGTTGGGATCGAGCAGCAATCGGGCGTTCGGGGCCGCCGCGCGCACCGCGCGCACTCTGGCCGTGTCCTCGGCGGGATCCGCGCTGCCCAGTTTGAGTTTGAGCACGGTGAAGCCCGCGGACACCAGATCGCGGGCATGACGTGCCGCGATATCGACCGGCACGATGCCCAGTGTGTAGGCCGTGGGTACCGAATCCCAGTGCGGCATACCGAGATAGGCGTCCAGTGGCTGTCCGGCACGGATCGCGAGGAATTCGTGCACGGCCGCGTCGACTGCGGCGACCACCGGCAACGCGTCGCGTAACTCCGCGCGCAGTTCGGGAAGGCGGACGCGGAGATGGCGTGGATCGCGCTCGGCGGCGAGCCACTGCGCGGCGCGACGCAGCGCGTGGTCGATGGTCTCGAGTGTGATGCCCAGGCGGGGGCTGGTGACGACCTCCCCCCGCCCGCGAATATCTCCCTCCGACACCGTCACCCATACCGCGTCGCGAGTCGACATCGTCGCCCGCGAGATCCGCAGCGGTTCCTTCAGATCGATCCGGATGCTGTGCCAGTCCAGTCTCATACCCGCACCTGCCCCGCGGCGGGATCGCGCACAACACGACACCGGCCCCATCCGTCGACCTCTCGCTCCTCGGGGGTCGCCAACTCGGTCGGCTCGGTGTGCGGCTCGGCCAGCAAACCACGCTGTGCGCACCAGGCGTCGCTGTAGATGGTGTGCAGGTATCGGTGCGGACCATCGGGGAAGACGGTCAGCACCCGTGCGGTCGGATCTTGTCGCACCACCCAATTCGCCACCAAGGCCGCGGCTCCGGTACTCCAACCGCCTGCCAGACATGTGTGTGCGGCCAACGAACGACACGACGCGATCGTTTCCACCGGCCCGACCCAGTGCACTTCGTCGTAGTCGGTGTAGACGACGTTGCGGGGCAGGATACTGCTGCCGAGCCCGCGCATGATCCGCTCCTTCGACGGCTGACCGAAGATTCGCGAGCCGACCGAGTCGACACCGACGACACGCAGACGCGGCCAATGCCGACGCAGGACCCGGGTCAAACCCGCGCAGTGCCCGCCCGAGCCGACACTGGCGACGAGTACGTCCATCGGTTCGGCCTGTGCCAGGATCTCCTCGGCCATCGCGGTGTAGCCGAGCGCGTTGTCGGGGTTGTTGTACTGGTCGGGCCAGTAGGCGTTCGGCGTCGCTGCGATCACTTCGGCCAATCGATCCAGGCGCGCTCGCTGCCACCCGCCCTCGGGGTGCGCGGTATCGACGATCTCGAGATGTACCCCGTAGATGTCGAACAACCTGCGCATGTCGGGCTCGAGTTCACGGTCGACCACCAGGACGACCGGATGCCCCAGGGCCCTGCCTGCCAGCGCCAGCCCCAAACCGAGTGTGCCGCTGGTCGACTCGATGATCGGTGCGCCGGGGGCGAGATCACCTCGGTCGATCGCCGCGAGCAGCATCGAGGCCGCGGCGCGTGCTTTCATCCCGCCCAATCCGGCGTCTTCGATCTTGGCCCAGTAATGTCGTGCGCTTCCGGCCGCGACGGGGATCGCGGTCAGGGGAGTGCCGCCGATCGAGCGGAGAAGTCCGTGCCGCCCGTCGTGTGGGTGTGTCACCGTGGTCATATCGACTCCGCACGTCGGTAGTGGAAGTGTGTGCTCGGACCGCCGTCGAGGGCGAAGAACGGATACGGTTCCGCGGAGATCGCGGTGACCGCGTCCTCACCGAGAAACCACGGCAGTACCGCGCTGCCGCTCTGGGCGAACATGACCAGAGGGATGCCTCGGTGGGCGCAATCCCGCAGGATGGCGTCGAAACTGCCGTTCACCAAGGTCATTCCGGTGACGAGCAACGCGTCGTAGTCCTGGCTCACCTCGGCGATCGAGGTGAGCACGGGTTCGCCCCATTCGGTCGTGCCACCCACGGCGTCGCAAGCGATGTAGGACATGCCGCGCTGGCGGAGTTGAGCCAATAGCGAATTGACCACGCCGATCACCAGCACCGTGCGCACCCTCGTCGCGGGGAGCAGGTCGATGACCGTCCGCGCACGCGACTGCGACTTGGCCAGCGAGGACGGCCCGTTCACCGGCACCGGCTCACCGACGAGACCGGCAGCGCGCGGATGCGGGTGGACATACATGAGGTAGCCGTCGAGTGCGGCGATCCGCACGGCGGGAATCGCATGGTCGAGCAGATCGCTCACCTTCGCGCCGACGCACTCGTCGAGGACTTCGGCGTGATCGCGGTCGGTTTCCGGTTCGAAACCGCACGAGCCCACAGCGGACCCGATCCGAAGGCTCAAGATCTCGTTGCGATAGGCGTGTACTCGTCCGATGTGACGGGTGCCGTAGGTGGTGAGGAAGGCCGTCGAGACCGAGATCGTGTCAGGGGAGGGGCCCAGTGCCGCTGTGCGGACCAGATCGGTGAGCTCTTCGACGGTTCGGGGCCGCGCCGAGGGCGCGGTCTTGTCGATTCCGGTCATGCGCGATCACGGTTGTCGCGATAGGACACACGCAGCCCGGCGATGAGGTCCTGGGCGACCATCGCCGCCGCGCCCGGCTTCTCGTCGACCACCATTACGTGGGCGAGGTAGTCGTTGTTGCTGTTCGCCACGCGCACGTCCTTACCGGGCGCGGCCAGCGTGTGTTCGACCACGTGATCGAGTGCGGACCACTGTTCGGCACCGGTGATGCGGTCGAGTTCGCCTTGTCGGTCGGGTACCAGGAAGGCGATCGCGGCACTTCCTACGCCGGTATCACGTGGCGTGAGATCGGGTTCGACACCAGCCGCCAGATCAGCGTGTGCCGCGGCGAGGTCGATACCGGTCACACGTCGTACCAACTCGGTGATCCGGTTACCCGCAGGGCGGGGATTGACCTCGATCAGGCGCGGGCCGTCGGCGGTCAGCTTGATCTCGGTGTGCGCGACCGTGCTGTCCAGCCCCAGGGCCGCTATCGCGGACAGTGCCAGTGCACCGATCCTGTCCGCCTCCTCGTGCTCGATCGCGGCCGGGAACATGTGCCCGGCCTCGATGTAGCACCCCGTACCGATCACACGCTTGTCGGTGATGCCCACGATCGAAGTACGTCCGTCCCGGGACACGGTCTCGACGCTGAACTCCGCACCGACCAGACACTGCTCGACCAGCACCTGCGGGGCGCGTACCTGCCCGCGGGCATTCACCGGGAAACCCGCGATCGCGTCGACAGCGGCCCGCAGTTGCTCGACGTCGTCGACCTTGCGCACGAACATCCCGCCACACAGGTCGACGGGCTTCACCACCACCGGGAACCCGATGTCCTCGGCGGCATCGACGATCTCCTCCCACCGTGCGACAACCGCGAACCGCGGACCGGGAACACCCGCAGCACCGCAGATTTCGCGGGTCATGGCTTTGTCGCACGCTGCGACCGCCGCCTCACGGCTCGGCCCCGGCAGCCCGAGTTCGGCGGCGATCGCCGCGACGGTCGGTAGATAGTAGTCGCACGAGGAGAGCACCCCGTCGAAGCGCAGCACCTCGTGCAATCGATGTGCGTACGACGCCAGAGCGGACTCGTCGTTGGTCTCCGCCGACACGATATTCGCCGCCGACAGCAACGGGTGAGCGGGGTCGCCCGCCGCCCGCATGTAGTGCCCGAGGTCCCGGGTCAGAAAAGTGAAGCTGTGTCCGCGGTCGTGGATACCCCGCGGCAGCAGTGTGCTCATCGATCCGACCCAGCTCTCCACCATGAGTAGATGTCCCATGTGGCCTCCTCGTCACTAGAATGTATGGAAATGATAATCGTTACCGAAAAATCTCGAAACAGCTTTCGCAGAAGAGGTTTCGATGACCGTGTGGTGTCAGGCGGGCCTGTCCGGTCGGGAGTGGGTCGAATGGGAGCGGGAAGCGCGACGGGGCGTCGTGGACTATCGGCGCGATCGGCAGTCGTTCGCCGGTCAACGGTGGCGAGGCGACGATCAATCCGAAGAATGCTGCCGAGGTGACGGCCGCCTCGAGGCTGTGGTGGGGATGGGCGACTGCGGTACCTGCGGCAACCAACTCGGGGCTGCTCTGCGGTAACCCACTGTCGCCGTTGCCTTCGCGCTGCGATGATCGAACATGATGGCGGTGAGCGCCGTCACCGACCCGAGGGTTGAGGCGTGGCTCATTGTGATCGACATTGTCATTCCCTGTTGTGTCAGGCGCTTCAGCGTCCAGATGATCTTACTGGTAATGATTTCCATTTGCATAGTGGGTGATTCGGAGGCCTTATCCGATCGGGGTGAGCGCACTTCGGTCGGCCGCGCCGACGCGCTGCGAAGGGGCCCGACGAGCGCGCCCTGCTCTTCGAAAGATCTTGCGGAAGCCGAGCTCTTGTGAATCCGGGTCATACAGCTGCCGACCCCGGTCGGGCCTTCTACCGGTAAATCGTGGCGGCTCTTTCGGCTCGCGCGTGTCAGGTCGGGCAGTAGATCCACATGGGCTCGGGTGTTTTCGTCAAGATGCAGGTGGCGCAGCCGATGCGGGTTCCGACTCTCGATCACGGCATCGGGACGTTGTCGGGAAGCGGCGCAGGAAGCTCAACTCGCTCGGTGGTCCTGGTGGTTCGACCGAGCCTGCGGCAACTGTAAGTCTCGGCCCACTCGCATCGCGCTCGGCGTGGGCCGGGACTTTTGGGAACGACCGGGTCGACCAGCGGTTCCCAGGCGTGGGCGCAACGGCAGGCAGGGCGCGGCGCGACAAAGTTTCGAGACAAGAGACGACTTCTCGGCCTCGCCTGACCGGCCGCGCAAGGATGGGCTGGTGTCGAACAGGCATGATCGAGTCGCCTGACGAGGAGGATACCGTCGGCGACGATCGCGGTCTGTCCGCTCGGACCTGGTCTCGAGCTCGGACGTCTCGGCGTATGCGTCATTCGAATCGCCTCGGGCAGAGCGAGTTCGACCTGAACCCCCACACGGAAGAGGAAGTACGTGTCCGGATCATGGTTCCAGGACCGTGGGGTCATGTCAGGGCGATGGAGGGGTAGTCGACTACCAACAGGCACCTGTCCAATCCTTGTCCGCCCGCACGAGGAGAATCGTCACAAAGGACCGCGTCATTGGCGCGTGGCCATCGGGCGTGATGGTGGACGAGCAAGGTCGGAGGACCATGCGGAGATCCTCGAGGTGTGGGATGGCTCGGTGCGGGCGTACCGGATGTGCGACTTGTAGATCGGCGGTGGTACGCGAACCCGGTTCGAGCCGAGTCGGTCTACGCGGGAGCTGAAGAGCGGAAGCGCCGAGACGGCGATTCCGCCCTTTCGGAGAGGCGTCAGGTTGTCGTCTCCGGCACTACTTCGTGGGGGCGGGTTTAGGGGAGGGCTGGTTGATGGTGGTGAAATACTGGATACCGGCGGCGATGGCGACCGGGGCGGTGATGAAGATCTGGCCGACGATGGTCCCGAGCGCGCCGATGCCGGCGGCCCCGATGAGGCACCCGATCAGCCCGGCAGGCAGCCCGCCGAACAAGGTGCCGAGGGTGCCGCCTGCGGCGCCGGTGATACCACCGAGGACACAGCCGATGCCGGCGCCGGTGAGTCCGCCGACCAGCGTGCCGATGGTGGCACCCATGGAGATGGTGCTGGTCATCCGGCTCCAGGCGGCTTGCTCACGCTCGTACTCGGTCTTCCATGGCGCTTGGTCCTCGTAGGGGAGGGCGACCGGCTCGTAGACGGCCTTGTCGATGGCGAGTTGCGGTGTGAGCGTGGCGGTGTTTCCTGCGATCTCGGCGGCGATCGGGAACTCGAATTCATCGATCCTGAACTTCAATGGCAGACCGGCGACCACGGTGCCGTCGACTGCCTTGAGCTTCAGGGTCTCGTCCTCGATGACGACCGTGCCGGAGTCGGTCGTCACGATGGCCTGGGTGTCGGTGGTGAGGGCGGAGTAGCCCACTGCCCTTTCCGGTCCGGGAGTAGGTGTGGCATTCACACTTCCTGCGGTCACGCCTGTCGCCACGGTCAGCAGTGCGACCGCAGCCGCCAGTGTCCTCTTCTTCATTTCAGGAATACCTCATCTCGTTCGAGCAGCGGCTGAGTGCCGCGACGAAGCATAATGATAATCATTACCATTTGTACAGTCTCGGTCTCCGAGGATCGAGACTCTGGTCTGGGCTATTTCACGGCTATGGGGAGTTGTGGTATTCCGATGGCGATCGGACCAGCACGTACGGTGTTGCGGGCCAGTCGATCCAGCGCGACAAGCTTCTTGCGGGCTGCTTCCAGATGATTTGCAGCCCTTGAACTTCGCCGAGCCATCCATTGGCGCGCGCTTCGGTGATTCTGTCGGCGAGGTTGCGGACGATCGCGACCAGTCGGTCTCGCTGTGCGGGGTCGACCCTGAGCCGTCCGGTCGCGTTGGGTGACCGCTTTTCGGAGTAGGCCCTCGGTGCCGTCGATCATCGCTCCGGCCTCGGCAGCGTTGGCCGCGGCCAGCAGATCGGCCGCCGCGCGGTGCCTGTCGTTGGCGGTGCGAACCAGCAGCGGTAGAACGGGCAGCCGTTCGCGGGTCCGCTGGTCCATACGGGCCTTACGCCGCGCGCGATCCTTGGCGGTCTGGATTTCGGTGTCTGTGATTGGGCACGGCGCAACCCTGTGGCTCCAGCGCGCGGGTTCTCGACGGCCCAGTGCGCGATGTCGAGGTAGAACGCGCGGACCCGGATCAACTCGTCCTTGAGGTTCAGCCGCGGCGTCGGGACCTTGATTCGCTCGCGTCAGCGTTGGTGTGGTCCCGGTCGTCGACCACGACGAACGGGACCACCTCGTGGGGTCTCTCTACCACGCGACCCCACCGGGGCAGCCGAATCCCATCGACATCCAACTCGTCAAACCCATCTGCGCTCATCCACGTTTCTTCACATCCGACTCGAATGAACGAGGAATACACAACGCGCCAGAGTGATCGACAGAGACGCGCGGGAGTGTCGGGGCTTAGTCCGGTCAACATGTCGCGGAAAACCTGCCCGGTAGGAATAATGTGGTCGAGTGCGCGCCGCCGCGATCCGCGCCCACACCGTCTCGACATCCCAGGCGTGGATCGGCAGCCAGGTGTCCACGATCCGCCGCGAATTCGACACACCACCGCTGGGTGGGTTCCCGGCGTTGCGGGCGGCGCCGCACTGCGGGCATGGACACGTCCTGCCGGACTCGTGCACGAACGCGGGCCTTCTGCTTCTCTCCCTTGATTCCTGGGCCCTATGACCCATCGTGTTCAAAACCCTGATCGGGCGGTCCACGATCCCGGCGGCGCGCGATTCCGCGACCAGCATCGTGATCACCCGCCGCGCTGGCGTTCTCTTGAAATCGCTTGTGCACCAACGGTTGCGGTGTGATGGCCATTTGCCTCGTTCGGTGACGCGGTCGAGCAGATCCCCGCCGGTCCGGGCTACGACCTCATGACGAAGCGCATAGTGCTCGGCGTGTTCTCGCGCGAGAGCCGATGTCTCGGGCCAGTCGGCGCGGCCCATGTCGGCATGGACGGTGGTGACCCGGTCCAGCACACCGAGGCGGTGGAACTGCTCGACCAGGACATCGGTCATCGCCTGGCTGTCCTTGCCGCCGGAAATCGAGATCATGTAGTGGTCGTAGTCGAGCAGGTCCGGGCCTGCCGCGAGCGAGAAATCCGCCGCAGCAAGCGAAAGGTCCGAGCGACGGGCGCGGCGGGTGCCGCGCGGGACGGCGGGTCTGGAAACAGTAGAGATGGACACGAAACGGACCGCCTTTCTCGGTCGATGTCTCCCGCCGGGTCGAGGTGATGGGTTGCCGAAGACGCGAGCACCTGGGCGGGGCCAGGCGATTGCGTCGTGCGCGTGCTGGGTGTTCAGGCGGCCGGTGACTGGACGGTGTCGGTGAGGTCGAATAGTGCGAATCCGGCCTGGTCACCTCGGGTGCGGTGAGCCCGCCCAGGGGAGCGTTGGTGCGATGGCGTGGCCGCGAGGCCGGCCGGTAGCGGGTCGTCCCACAGCCCGGGGTCGGCGGTGGCGCGCTGCATGTGATTCACGCGGAGGGCGTGCATGGCCTTTTCTCGCCATGCCAGGGCGTAGCGCAGGCAGTGGCGACAATCGGTGAGATGGCGCCGCCCGGTGGCGTCGGGGCGGGAAAGGTGGACGCACCCCGGCATCAGGGTGCGGGCTCGGCGCGCGGCCATCGACCACCCTTGACTATCAGCACTGTGGAGCAGATGCCCGGCCAGGGCGAGGGTGCGCAGCGAGACCCCGTAGCCGTGCAGTCGCATCCCGAACGGGGCCAGTGCGGTGAGGATTCGGGCGATGTCGTGGTCGGCGTTGCGTCGGCAGATACTGCCGACCCCGACCCAGCGTCCGGTCAGGTCGACACCCGCGCGCTCGTACATTCCGACGTGGGCGACGAAGTCTTCGGGCCGCCAGCCCTGCAACGTCGGAAGCCATGGCACGAAATCGAACTGCTCGACCAGATAGAGGTAGTTCTCGACGGTGAGCCGTTGATGCTCGTCAATGCTGAGCCCGGTCGCGGTCAAACAGGCTGGCTCGCAGGGGTAGTCCTGGATGCCGACGAAGCACGGGGGCCCGATGTCCTCGATCAGCCGTGCCCACAACGCCCCGTATTCGTCCGGGCTCGCCCACCAGGGATGGGAGTGGCGGTCGCGGGTGAGCACAAGCGCGGAATAGGCCCCCGAGTCCCCGGCGTAGGGCGCGAGGTTCATGCGGACCGGGAAGCGTTCGCCGCGAGTGCGGTAGCGCACGAGCCGGGTCGCGGAGAGGAACACCGGGACCGGGGCGGTGTCGAGCAGGCTGGGTTGGGCGAGACCGAGGAAGAACCGCATCCGCCGCGCCGGGTCCGGGTGTTCGCTGGTGCCCGTCCACTGGGTGAGCGGACCCCACGCGGTGTCGAACCGCTCGAACCCGTGCCCGCCCGCCGGGGCGAGGCCGATCGTGTTGTCGTGTCGAGACATCGGTGATCCTCCTTCCGGTTCCACGTCACGCGGCGGGCCGGGCCGCTGGGTTCAGTCGGGGGCGGTGTAATCGATGGTGATGCCGAGGTCGGTGGCGGCGGCGGCGCCGAAGCGCGCGATCCGGTAGAGGGCTTCGGGGGCGAGTCGGTTCTCGAGGGCGGTGTAGATCAGGTGGGCGGTGATCTCTCTGGGGTTGGCGTGCAGGGCGACCGAGGTCGCGAGCGAGGCCAGTCCGCCGTCACCGCGCAGGAACGCGCTGTAGGCCAGCAGCATCACCGGTGTCGCGCGCAGCGGGCCGGGCAGGCACCGGCCCAACATCGCCCACAACGCTTCGGCGGCGTCGGCGTGGTCTCCGGCGGCGGTGGCGTGCAGGCATTGGCTGACCGCCGCGACCGACAGGGCGGCGGCCACGCGCGCGAGGTGCCGCGCGTTCGGGACGGCACCGTCGGCGATCTCGGCGATCGCCTCCAGGACCAGCTCCAGGTCACGCCGGTTGAGGCTGCGCACGTGCTCGTCGTGATCGGCCAGCGCGCGGCGCGAGCACGCGTCGAGCGCGGCAGGCAACTCGGCCGCGACCGCGCCGACCAGGTCGAAATCCGCTGTCAGTACATCGTGCAATGCCTGGGTGAGTTCCAGGACCGCCACCCCGGCTGCGGCGCGCTGCGGCGTGCCGGCTTTGGGGGTGGAGGCGGATTGGGGCGGGGTCGTCGCGTCGCGATGCCCGGACAGAGGCCACCACGGTTGGTCTCGGGCGAGTTCGCGGGTCGCCCAGCTCGCCGCGAGGAGCAGGGGTCCCTCGGTCAACGCGTCGGTGAGGTATTCGACCAGACGATATCCGCGATGATCGGGGTCGGCCGTGGCGGGAGTGAGACGGTCGTCGATGAGGATCGCGTAGCCGAGCCCGGTACCGGTCGTGGCGATGCGGCGTCGCAGCCACGCGGCCAGGATCGGGGCGGAGGCGCTGAATTCGATGTACGACAACGAAGCACGGGCGTCGTCGGTGTGCTGGTCGGGCACCAGGATCACGATCAGTGATCGGCTCGGGGCGAAGTCCAACGCGGTACGGATCGCGGAGATCCATTCCCGCGGCGGGAACTGGGGGTCGTCATTGAGCACGAGACATCCTTCGCGGTTGGTAGGAATGAAGGGGGACCGTCGCTACCGTGGTGTGCTTGTCGCAGCGGCGTCGGGTGGCTACGGCTAGGTATTCAGCGGTGTGACAATCTATTTCGGCTGTCCTGGCCGCACTGAGTGGCTGGTCGGGGTGCCCCATCGGCCGCCGAATGCAGAGCCCGAAGGCTCGTGTGGTGTGGTGTGGGGCCGTGGGCCTCGGGTGTCGGTGAGCGGCCGGTGGTGAGGCAGCGGGTGTTCGGTGTCGTCAGGGGATGGTGATACCGAGGTCGGCGGCGGCTGCGGTGGCCGAGCGCGCGAGCCGGTGTAGGGCTCGGGGTGGGAGGCCGCGGTCGATCACGGCGCCGAGCAGGCGGGCGTGGAGGTCGGCGGGGTCGGCGTGGAGAGCTGTCGTGACGGCGAGCCGGGCCACGACGCCGTCGCCGCGCAGGTGGGCACTGTGGGCGAGCAGGACCGCGGGATGGGCACGGTGAATGCCGGTCAGACTGCGGGTCAACAACACCCACAAGCCCTCGGCCGCGACGGCGTGCTCGCCGGTGGCGGTCGCGGGCAGGCATCGCGATACCGCCGCGACGCTCAGCGCGGCCCCCAGCCGCGCGAGGCGGCGCGCGGTGAACTCCTCACCGGCGGCGAGATCGGCGATCGCGTACAGCACCGCTTCGAGATCGCGGCGGTCCTGATCCGACATGGCCTGCGGGTGGGTGAGTGCGGCGCGGCGCCCGTGTAGGTCCGCGACAGCCTCGGTCAGGGCCGCTGAAACCGGTTCGGCGAGTGCGGGATCGGTGGCCAGCGAGTCGGCCAGCGCGGTCCTGGATTCCAGCACTGGTACCCCGAGCGACGCGCGCTCGCGTGCGAAGGGGGAGTGAGCGGGGTCGGGCAGGGTGCCGGAATCGGCGGGCTCCGACAGCGACCACCACGCCCCGCCCGCCACGATTGCGGCGGTCGCGAAGCTCCCCTGCCACCGGACAGAACGATTCGGCCAGCACGCCCACCACATGCTCGACGAGACGGTGATGGCTGATCTCGCCGGTCGGGGTCCGGGTCCCCTGGTGGTGCGGAGGGTGCAGCCGGTCGTCGACGACGAGCACGAAACCGATCGCCGGGCCCATCGCCGTGATCAGCGGACGGAGGCGGTCGGTGATCGAGGTCGGACTGTCGGTGAGATCGAAGCGGGGGAACGCCGCCGGTTCGTCACTGCTGGTTTCCGTGGATGCCGGGATCAGGACCAGGATCAGCGACCGTCGCGGAAGGAACCCGATGATGCCGGGTACCGAGGCGATCACCCGGCTCGCAGACCAGGGCGGGGTGGGCGTGGACATAGCGAAACTCCTTCTCGGTCAACGGAAAACAAGCTGAGGGGCGTGCGTTGGAACCGGGCCTGCGTCGAGACGTCACAGGGCGAGCAAGCGCTGCGGAGCGTCGTCGATGCCTCTCAGCGGTCCCGACAGCGAACACGGGCAACCATGTGGCGGCAGTTGTCTTTGCGGACGCGTTGACACGACGGGTGATCACGGCGAGGGGCAGGGGGTAGCATCGCTGGTGGAGGATCAGCAGGCTGGCCGATAATTTGGAGGTCAGCACATGGCTGCACGTCGCCCACCGCGCCCAACGCGGACGGCTCGATCACCGGAAATGACGCAGCGGGTGCAACGTTCACGCGAGCGTGTGCGCCGACGCCGCGAACTCGCCCGCGAACGCGACCGGGAAGTGTCGGCGGCGGTGCGCCGCTATCTCGCCGATTGGCAGGCGATTAGCGCGTGCGAGGCCAAGCGTGACTCTGAGATCGCCGAACTACGCCGCCGAATCAGCGCCGTCGAAGACGAAGCCGCCGCCCAGATCTCGGGTCTACGCGCCGACCAGGGCCAGGCGGCGGCGATCATTCGCGACCAGCCCGGCCACACCGACGACGACGTCGCCGACCTGCTCGAGATCACCCCCAAACAAGTCCGTCAACTCATCACCCTCGCCCGCACACAGCCCAACGACCCGGCCGACTCTGCCGCAGATGATGTCGAACAGACCGAGATCACGCATGATCAAGCCGTGCAGACCGAAGAAGCACAGACCGATACAGATGGCGCTCGAGCACTGACCACAACCGGTGACTCGGTACCGACCGACCCATCGAAATGACCCAGGATCGCCATCAGCCACTCTCAGATCAGCTGCGCGTGACTCGGTCGGCACCCAATCGCCGCGAGCGCGGCTGATGCTGAAAGCACAGCACGCCAACCGACCTCACGACACTCACCGAGCCGAGGACGGCGACGTTCGCGGTGAACGAAGTACGCGTCGAGCGGATGCCATATCCGCCACGCAGCGTCGATCAGGTGGCGAAGTAGCGGCCGACTTGCCACACATACCAGCGGAACTGCTGAGGCGACAACGGCTGCCGCACCGGGATACCCGCCACCGGCGAATACGGCCAGAACGCCCAACCACACCGATGACAGTAGAACCCGGCCCGCCACAGCCCGTGCGCAGCCGGGCGCCCGCGCAGAATCCGGTTGTTGTGACGCCGCCGGGCCCAGACAACAGCCAGGCACAACAGGCCCGGCGACGCGGTGAACCCGACCATGAACACCCCGGCCACCGCCGTCTGCACTTGGGCTTCGACCGGATCACCGTGGGTGCTGATGGCGAGAGTCAG
Organism: Nocardia noduli; assembly: GCF_019038455.1. Taxonomy (NCBI): domain Bacteria; kingdom Bacillati; phylum Actinomycetota; class Actinomycetes; order Mycobacteriales; family Nocardiaceae; genus Nocardia; species Nocardia noduli. The sequence goes on along the minus strand of NZ_JAFMPL010000005.1, from coordinate 95,661 downwards.
GACCAGAGCCCACAAGAACGCGGGGATCAGTAACAGACAGCCCCAACGGGTCAGCCGCCGCGTCGGCTTCCAGGCGGGTTCGCGGGCGAAACTGCCGGCCAGTGCGGTGGTATGGGTGCGATCGACGGTCATGGTGCCGAACACCGGCACCAGCCCACCGCTCGAAACACCGAATCCCGAATACGATCCGCTGCCGTAGGAGACTGCGGTGCCGTCCGAACACAGCGCGGGCACACTCTGCACCCAGTCCAGCCGCCCGCAGCTGGGGCAGGTGATGTCGATATCCATCCGCGGATCTCCCGATCGGGCAACCACGTCGACGTCACGGCGGCGCGGTGGTGCCTGCGATGAAACCTCTGGCAAATCGTATTGAACACCGCCGGCGCGGATGTGTCGATGATCCGAATATGCGTAACGCATGGTCTGTTTCCCTTTCGTGGACGTGTCACCGCGAGGTCGGTCCGACAGGTCCGGGGGTTGGCAAATAGCTGGTAAATGGAGGTGAATTTCCGGCGCGGATCTCGCGCGAGGGCTGCTGAAAACTTCCAGGCGAAGGAAGGTGCCGGTCTTGAAATGTGCGTCAAATCACTCCGGAGAACCCGTCTCTCAGCGGCAGAGGCCGTTCGGAAGCGGTCGCAAGACTCGAAACCGGGCGACAGCGGGGGTGTCATCGAGGCGGTGGTGACCGGGTCGCCACCTGCGGTCACGGTGCGAAACCGCTGAACACGGCGGCCAACGCTCGGTGGTGGGTACGCGCGGAGTCAACCGGTCGAAGACACCGCGCGGCCGGGCTGCTGTTCGGCGCGGCCGAGGCGATCTCGTGGACGATGTCGTCGTACGCGAAGCACGCGGGTTCCACTGCGTTCCGTTCGAAGGTTGTCGCCGGCGAGTTCGATGCTGATCTGCGGGCCACCGGAGTCTTCTTCGACAAGGCGGACAGAACGAGACCGGGGTCGTAGCTCGCGCTGTATCGGTGAGGAGCAGCGGACTGGCCGGGGTGGGCGATTCCGGAACACTATGTTGAGCAGGGGTATACAGGTCGAGGGAGGTGCTGATGGACAGCTCAACGGACGCTACGGACTGCGCGCGGGACAGCGTGCGCGCGGGCATCGTCTACGCAGCGGGTCGGATCATCGAGCGCAGTGTCGATCCCAGCATCACCGCGGAGGCACGCAAGATCCTTCGCCTCGCCCAAACTCTGGAGTCGCACCATCCCTACGCGTCCGGATAGGGGCCGGCGCCGTCGAGGTAGGTACTTCGGTCGTGTGAGGTGCGATGTGAAGGGTTACGTCGTGATCGTCGGGCACTCATCATCGACCGGGTATCGCCCAGCGGGTTTGCTCCGATCTCCGCCGACTGCGGACCATCGCTCTCCGACGAGGCGTCGACTCGCAACTGGCGCACGAGTGGTACCACGCGTCCGCGTCGAGATGGAGTGCAGCACACTACTGCTGCCCGGGTCATGTAGCCGCTTGTGGGCAGAGAAGTCGGAACCTCACAGCGTCGGGTAGCTGCGAGCGTCAGGGACCCATCTCAAAGGCACGCCAGTATTCGCGCGCCGTCGACAACAGAGCGGTGCACGCACTTTGCGCTGTGCCGCGTCGAGGACGGGCCGAGGGTCGAAGATTCTGTGCTTAACATGACGCTTCGGGCCGAGCCTACGTCTCGGCCCGAAGCGATTGTCAATTCGTACCAACCGGGGTGTTGAACTCCGACTCGGCTGCGCTGGTACGGCCAGTCCCCTCGGTCGTGGGAACTGTCTGCTCATCGATGTCGTGAGCATGAAGACTGGCGGCGTCGCTGAGGATTCGACTGATGGTGGAGCGGCTCTTGTTCAACTCGGCAGCGATTCGAGAGGGATTCCAGCCGTCGAGGTGATGGTGGGTCAGTGCTCTGGCGACCAGGGCGGGGTCGCGGCGCTTGGCTGGATCACGTGCGCACAGTCGCGCCGCCTCCGCCGAAAAGTCTCGGCCTGTGTCATCGGCCGCAGGTGTCGGGGTGTGTACGGAACCGGCCACCACCGCTGGGGTCTGCGCAGCCAGAACCCTGATCGCCGTGGGTTGTTCGTCCAGCGGCGACGCAACACCGTTCGCCCGGTCGGTTTGGTGCGCACCCTTTTCTCCGTGACCAGAGTGCGCGAGGGCGAGCAGTGCAACGGTGGCCTGTGCCATGGACCCTTCGATGATGACGGGCCACAGCCACGCTTCGCCTGCGGGGACGCCGGCGACAATGGCCAGCGACCGCAGTGCGGTGAACGACAGCCAGAACGCGCCGGTGGCGATGAGCACGGTCATCGCGGTCGCGACCCACCGTGTGGCGCGGGTGGCGGTGTGCGCACGGGCGAGGACTGTCACCCCGTGGATGGCAGCGAGCAATGCCAGAGGCGGGATGACCGCGACCGCGGCGGCCACGGCGGGCAGTGCGGTGTCGTGCAGGAGGGCTTGGGTGGCGTTGCCGGTGATGCTGACCGTGGCGGCGGCGGCGAGCACGCTCCAGAAGAAGCCGTGCGCACGCGATGTCGGTGTGTCGGCCCCGTGGTGCACCGTGCGCACGGTGCCCGTGGAGGAGGTGAGGGCGAAGTCGGTCATGAGCGGGTTCCTCCGATCGTGGGCTCGGCGTGCGGACGGTCCGGCCGGTCGTGGCGGTAGGCGGGGGCCAGTGGATGGGATTCTCCGGTGAGAACGGCTACCGCGGCGGCGATCTCGTGCAGGTGGGCTTTGACGTAGGTGGCGGTGACACCGGCGCTCTTGCCGCGGTGTCCGGCGTAGGCACGGGCGACGGCGTAGCTGAAGGTGCGTTCGACCCAGGTCAGTGTGGTGTGGCGCAGCCAGTGCATGCTGACGCCCTGAGTGGCGACCCACGGCAATTCCTCCCCGATGCGTCCCCAGATGTGGTCGTAGCGACGCGAGGTGATGGGTCTGCCATCGCGGTAGCGCAGCAGTTGCTCCGAACGCGGGCTCCCGCGCTCGGCCGCATGCTCGAGTAGCCCGCGCATCAATGTCGGTGACACCGGTTGCCACCGGTCACTGCCGTCCTTCTCGCGCAGAAAGATCAGGCACTGGTCGGGATCGAGGTCGTGTGGGCGCAACGCGAGGGAACCGCTACGGCGGCAGGCGGTCTCGATGTGCAGGCGCAGCACCAGCGAGTCGAGGTCGGGGTCGTCGCCGGTGGTCGCGGCGACGGTCCAGATCTCGGTCAGCTGATTCGATCCGATGGCGTAGCGGTTCGACGGACGCCGCGTCGGGCGAGCGATCCCGCGCGCAGGGTTGTCGACAGGGCGGATCCAGCCCGAGTCCTCGGCGAACCGATAGACACACCGCAACGCGCTGACGAAATTCTCCGCCGCGCCGGTACCGCCGCGGGAGGCCCGGTTGGTGCGGGCCTCGGTCTGGATGCGGCGGGCCATGTCCTCGAACTCCGCCTTGGCCGGTTCGTCCAAACGCCTGTCGGCGCAGTGGGTGAGCAGGTGGGTGAAGTGGGTTTCGTAGGTGCGCAGGGTGCCGGGCGAGAGCCGGGCTCGCACCTTCGGGATGACCTCGGCGAAGGTCGGCACGGTCGTGCCGGGGTCGACGAGATCGGCGGGGGAGATACCCATCTGGGTCAACAGCAACCGTGCCGCAGCGAGGGTGTCGGCGGTGACCGGCGAGTGGCTGGAGGTCGTCATCGGTGGGCCTCGCTCACCAGCGCGAGACTCGTCGCGCACAGTTCGTCGAGTGCCGCGGGTGGGTGGATCAGTAGGTGATGGCTGATGCGGTGGGCGATCAACAGGACGCGGTCACCGATGTCGAGGCCGACCCGGCGGCGCAGCCGGTAGGGGATACGGAAGTAGCCGCCCTCGGCGAAGGTGACGTCCGCGGCGGGTGCGGGGCGAGCCAGCAAAGCACCGGCATCCAGACATGTCAACTCCAGCCGGATTCCCGGCCGCCAGTCGAGCGCGGCGAACACCGTCCGGTCCACGATCCGGCCTCCGGCCCCGACGGTGCACAGCCCGTACTGGATGTGCCCGTTTCCGGGACGGACCACGCGGTTCGTGACCTGCGGTCCTGAAACACGTTCCTGCAACCCCGGCTGCGGCGGGATGATCGGCGCGATCACCGCCGATCGCTTCCGTCAGCAAACATCCGGGATACGGCACAAATGACGGGAAATGGCATCCGCGCCACCAAAAGGCGCAGGTCAGAAGGTGAAATCACAGCTCGGGCTCCTGGGATAAAGGGCCCTCGCGCACACTGCACGGATATCTGTCACGTATGACGGAGATCTGTGCGCGAGAGGGGACTACCGCACACGGAAACATGCTGTTCAAGGGGTATATCTGGCAGATTTGCCAGATATCGAGCCGACGTCGGGTGGCTCTGTCCTCGTGAGCGGTGACGATGACTGGAGGCATCGGCTGCTGTCGGGTCGCCGTGAGTGGTGCGGGTGGTCAGCCGGAGGGGGTGCGGTGACCGGTGGGTCGTCGAGGTCGACTTGGAAGGTGAGCTGGTCGCCACCAGTGACGGTGAACACGGTCGCGGTCGAGCCGGTGGCACGGAAGAGTTCGGTCGCGGTGAGGGCGGTGGAGCGCGCACTCCCCTCCGGCTGGGGCGGGGTTCGGAGTTCGTTTGTTCGAAAGCGTTCGGTTGGGGAGTTCCGCCGACGACGATGGGTTGCGGTTGTGGACGGGCAGGTGCCGCGTAGGGCTTGAGATCGGCCAAGGCAACCATGTCGGTACTGACATATATGCATCAATATATGTGTCCGTCGATCGGGATACCGCGGTTGTATGTCGTCTGGCCGGGGACGGCTGGGACTGACGGGGAGGGGTCATGTCCTGATCGTGGTGTTGTGCGGCGATGTCGGGGGCTGTGGGGATGGCGGTGTGATCGTGTTCGATGGGGGTTGGAGGACCCATCGGCATGTCGCGGCGCGCTCGGGCAAATGTCAAATGCTGAGTCTGAATCCTCGATATTCTGCTGCATTTAGCGCCTCTGGACTCTTGCCAGCCTGCTTTGTCTCTATCGGACTGCTGCACGAGTGAGACTTCGGTGGTGCGAATTCGGATCACGCAGGTAGGGGCAGGATTCGGTGTGGCGGAATCGCTGGTGATGGGGTTTCATTGAGGGTGGAGGATCGGCAGGCTGGTCGAAAGGTCAGCATGTCGTGTGTGCGCTTGAGAGTTTCTCCGGTGTTGTCGGCGGCGGTTTCGCGGCGGTGTCCTGGTCCTCGATGATTCGGGGATTGACCTCGGATGAGTTTTCGCTTGGTAGAGCGTCGTTTTCGGGGTCGTCGAAGTGGTGTCCTGGTCGGCCGGTGAACGGGTTCGGATTCTCGACTCGACGGACTGGTCAGTGTGGTGCGCGCCCTGGGCTGTCCGACGCGGAGGTCGTCGTAGTCGGAAGCGCCGTTCGGTGACCGAGCCGGTCGACGCGGGCTCCGGTGATGATCCTGGTGGGTTCGCGGTTGTAGTGCCTGATGGTCCGCCGGAGTTGAGTGTGGCGGCGGCGCGGCTGTTGTTGGGGTTGTTGGTCGAGCATTCTCATAGGCGAAGTGGAGAAGGAGAGGGTGATGGGCGTGGAGGTCGGCGAGTGGGACGTGCTCGACGAACTGCTGGGACTCGTCCCGGAGATGGTCGATCCGAGCGGTGATCGCCGGTTCGCGTTCTATGGGCGGTGTTCGACCGAGGACAACCAGGATCCGGAGACCTCGTTTCGGTGGCAGCGGGGTAACGCGGAGAAGTTCGTCGACGGTGCGGCGATCGTGGCCGACTATTTCGATATTGGTCAGTCCCGCTCGGTGCCGTGGCACCGCCGTCAAGAAGCGTCGCGGTTGCTGGCAGATCTGAAGAACCCTGGGCGGGGGTGGTCTGCGATCGTGGTGGGCGAGGGCACACGGTGTTGGTTCGGCAACCAGTTCAGCCTGGTCGCTCCGCGTATCGAGGGACACGGGGTGGAGGTGTGGGTGCCAGAGTTGAACGGGCTGTTCGATGCCCGCAACGTCACGCATTCGATGATGATGTCGATGCTGGGCGGGCTCAGCGAGTCCGAACGCCAGCACGTCCAGCAACGCACCCGCGCCAGCATGGACGCCCAGGTGTTGAACGAAGGCCGACACCAAGGCGGACGCCCGCCCTACGGATACCTGGTGATCGACGGTCCACCGCATCCGAACCCGAACCGGGCCTCCGACGGACTCAAACTGCGGATCCTGTCCCTGGATGCAGCGGCGGCGCCGGTGGTGGCGCGGATCTTCCGTGACTATCTCGCAGGTCTGGGGGACAAGTCGATCGCGACCGCGTTGAATCGGGAAGGTGTTGCGTGCCCGTCAGCGCATCGCCCGGAGCAGAACCGGCATCGTTCCCAGGATGGTTGGCAAGCGAGCACGGTGACCGCGATCCTGACCAATCCGCGCTACACCGGGTACGCGGTGTTCGGTCGGTGGAGCAAGAAAGAGGAACTGCTCGATATCGATGACGTCGCCGCCGGACATGTGGTGCGGTTCCGTCGTTCACCGAACGACCGAATCGTGCGGTCGCGCAAGCCCGCTCATCCGGCGATCGTGTCGGTGGCCGACTTCACCGAAGCGCAGCTGCTGCGTCGCCGCCGTGCTGGGACGAGCAACCGTTCGCGGGCGAAGCTGGAACGCACACGTTCGGCACCGCATCTGTATCTGTTGGCCGGGCGGATCCGATGCGAGATCTGTGATCGGCGAATGCAGGGCGAGACCGTGCATCAACATCCCTACTATCGGTGCCGCGCGAAAACCATCGCCCCCGGCAGCCCGCTACTCGCCGAGCATCCCCGCACTGTGAACCTGCGTGAAGACCACTTGGTGGGTCCGGTCGACGGCTGGCTGTCGAGCTTGTTCGGCCGCGAACACCGGGACCACACCATAGCCGCCCTCCTCGCAGCCCAACCCAGCGAGGACACCGACACGCGGCGAGCGGGATTGCGACAACGCATCACCACCGCCGAGGGAAAACTCGCCAATCATCTGGCCGCGATAGAGGCGGGCGTCGAACCTGCAGCATTGGTCGCGGCGATGAACGCCGCCCAGGCCGAGAAGGCCGCCGCCGAGGTTGAACTCAAGGGCCTGCCCCAGGTCCGGACACTCACCGAGACCGAGATCCAAAAACTGGTCGAGTCCCTCGGCGACGTGAAGGCCGTCCTGACCGCAGCGAATCCCGCCGACAAGGCCCAGCTCTACCGGGCACTGGAACTCGAAGTGCGCTACCACCCCGACAAACACAGGGCAATCGTTGGCGTCACCCCTTGTGGGGTTAGCACTGGTGTCCGGAGGGGGACTTGAACCCCCACGCCCGTTAAAGGGCACTAGCACCTCAAGCTAGCGCGTCTGCCATTCCGCCACCCGGACCGGTGGTGCTCAGCAAGGTTAACGGATGCGTCGGCTGGGACCAAATCGCGGTACAACCGGACGCGCCCGGCGGGATTCCGCCGGGCGCGTCAGGCCTCTGACCGGGGAGAATTCGTCGGTTCGTGCGATTCCGAGCCCCGGTCGTCGACGGCTCAGCGGAGCTCTTCGAACGTTCGAGCGAAAGCGAGGTCGCCGTGTCCATCGGCGACCTGACGGTCGATGAGATTCTTCACCGGCGCGATGACATCGAGTGCGATCCCCGCGTCACGACTGGCCGTCACGATGGCGTCCAGCGCGGCCTTCTGGAAACCCAGGTGCTGGACATCGGTGGTGTAATCACCGGAATCGATGGTTCGGCCGTATTCCGGGAGCCCGTGTGCCATCGCCCTCACCCACCCGGACGCGCGTTCCGCGAATTCCGCGGCGGACACACCGACCGAGCGGACCATCGCCGCCCCGTGGAAGAAGCCGGCGAACATCGAGTACATCACCGACAGCAAGGCGAAATCGTAGGTGGAAGCCAGTCCCGGATCTTCCCCGAGGAATTCCACGGCAGCCACCGACTCGAGCAGCGATCGGTTGCTCTCGAATACGGCGCGGTCCCCGCTGTAGAGGATCGATGCTCCCGGCTGTCCGATCATCGACGGCACCGCCATGATCCCGCCGTCGAGATAGCCGACGCCGTTCGCCGCCGCCCACCTCGCCAGTTCGCGGGCGTGTTCCGGCGCCGTGCTGGTCAGGTTGATCAGCTGTCGCCCCCTCAGTCGAGCGACGACGGGGTCCAGAGTTTCGTGCACCGAGGCGTGGTCGAGCAGCACCGCGATGACGAGATCGTTCACCCCGACCGCCTCGGCGACCGAAGGGGCACCGATGGCGCCGACTTCGATCAGATCGTCACCGCGCCCGGGTGTCCGATTCCACACGGTCGTCGGTCGGCCGCTCGCGACGAGCGCCCCGGCCAGAGCATGTCCCATAGCGCCGAGACCGAGCACGGTCACTCCGTCGTGCAGGATTTCCGCCATGTGCGGATCAACTCCTCGAATAGGAAAATATCGTGGTCAGCGCGCTGAAACAAACAGTGCCTCCCCGTCGTTGAGTCGACAAGTACCCACTATTCGGTCGGGTACTTACCGGTGGGTGTGTGAAGAGGTCGCGCGGTGAGTGAGAAGAGATCCGGCCCATATTTCTGCGGCATCGACGCGGCCATGGACGTGATCGGTGGCAAATGGAAGCCCCTGATCCTGTGGGAGCTGGAAGCGAACGGAGTACGCCGTTTCGGTCAACTCCGACGCGGACTTCCCGGCGTCTCCGAGAAGATGCTCATCCAGCACCTGCGCGAACTCGAAGCCGACGGCATCATCGCCCGCGAGATCTTCGCCGAGATCCCACCCCGCGTGGAATACGAACTGACACAACTCGGTTCGGAGCTGAACAGCGCCCTGCGACCGCTCGGGGCATGGGGCCGCGACCGCATCGACCGGATCGGCGCGAATCGCGTCCAACCGCCCCCGTGACCCCGCGATTGGCATTCCTCGGACCGATATGTCTAAGATTTCGAATCGTCGGCGACGTACGAAGTCGCCTGCGTGACAAGAGAACACATCACCGGTCCGGGTGGCGGAATGGCAGACGCGCTAGCTTGAGGTGCTAGTGCCCTTTAACGGGCGTGGGGGTTCAAGTCCCCCTTCGGACACGACCACTACGCCCACGGGCGGTTGCGGGTCGACTTCGGCAACGACCGATCGTGCGGTGTGGTCGTAAGTGAGTTTGAGGCCGAGCTGGCGGTACAGCTCCAGCTTCTCCGAAGCGTCGGCGCGGCCGAGGATATCGGCCATTCCTCCGAGGGATTCGATGAGTGTCTCGATCTCGGCTCGGGTCAACGTCCGGTTCGATTGTTCGTCGGCCTGTAGCGCGATGATCCGGTCCGTGGCGAGCTGTCTTTTTCGTTGCACGTCGGTGGTCCACTCGGCCACAAGTATCGGGTCTGTGCCCGCTTCGAGGGCTTCGCGGTATCTGGCCATTTTCTTATCGAGTTGGGCAAGTTCGCGTCGCGCCGAGCCAAGCGCTGGGGTGTTGTCGGGTCGGGCGGTTTCGAGCGTGGTCAGCGAGTGCTCGATCTGGTCGGGGTGGAAGATGGGGACGGACATGATCAGGTCGTGTGCCTCTGAGTCGGGATCGATCGGACCGCCGATCTCGGGGACCCACAGCGCCACGCCGTAATGGACGAACACCGGGAAGGTGAGCCCGAACTGGTTGCCGTAGAACGCGCGCTGTGGTTCGCCGATCACGACCGCGTCGAGACCGATTGCCGTGCTGCACTTTCCTGGCGTCGGCGCGGCGATGCGGGAGGCTCGAGTGTCGCATTTGGTTACCGCGTCGGAAGCACAACTTCGGCGGGTGAGCGGTCGTGCCGCAGCCCGCGGAAGCCAGGATGTCGTAGTACTTCGTCTCCGGTGAACTCGCGGTACTCGACATAGGCGATCAAGACCGGCTCGACGTAGCGGGCGGTCCTAGCGATCGCGGTCGGTACCGTAGCGAGCGGGCTGGTCGGTTGCGCGATGGCGTCGAGCATCGCCCGCAGAGCCCGACGATCAGTGGTTGTGAATCCCGTCCCGACAGCCGATATACCGGAGCGCTGACCCGCTGTCGTGCGCGGCGAGCACCAAGGACCCGAACGTGTCGGCGAAGGCACCGTTACCTGGTAGCCAGGCCGAGCCGGTAGACCTCTCTCATCGATATCGAGAGAGGTGGTGCTGAGTTGTTCAAGGAGATCTGCCGGGACGTGCGGACTGCTCAGGTGCCGAAGTGGGGGCGCGTCGTCGAGGTGTCGGGGCCTGTTCTCTTCACGGTCATCGACGAGACCGGAGAACCGGTGGCGCCGATCCGCCGGTTCTTGATCGATGTCATCGCGCAAGGCAACAGTCGGAACTCGGTACGCCGCAGCGGGCGAGCGAAGGCACACCACAACCCTCTCGACCCGACCGTCCCGAAGGTCGGATCCGCTACAACCCGAAACTGCCCAAACCAGCCCCGCGAGATCTCGGACCCGCAGTGGCAGGCGTTGTTCGCGGCGTTGCGATCGAATCGGGACCGCGCGGTGCTGACTGTGGCGGTCAGCACCGCAGCGCGTGCCCAGGAGATCCTGGGAATGCGGATGGCGGACCTGGACTGGGGTGAGCAGCTTGTCCAGGTGATCCGCAAGGGAACGCAAGCGAGCCAATGGCTTCCGGCCAGCGGGGAGGCGTTCGTCTGGCTGCGGCTCTATCTCGCCGAGCTCGATGCACCGTTGGACCTGAGACAGCAGCTGTGGCGGACACTGCGGCGCGGGATCCCAGTACCAGCCGATTAAGACATTCGGGTCAGCGCAGGCGGCGTCACCGCACCCCGGCTCCGCCGAGCTGAGTTCGAGGCTGCCTCAGTGCCACCGCTCTCGACACGACCCAAACCTACAGCGCTGTCTGCAACGACGACGCCCTGCGGCACTGGCCTGCTCATCGACCGGCTGGATCGGGTGCTTCATTGTCAGCGAGTCGTGCGGTGAACAGGCCGACGAGTAGGTCGATGGTGAAGTCGAACTCGCGGTCACGGTCGAAGCGGGCGAGGTAGGGGGCGGCCATGGCGACCTGTGGCAGCCCCGATGACTCGAGCATGCTCTGCCTCTTAGTAATCTCGGCGGGTTCAGCAGTCCCGAAGGTGGGTCCGGCTGAGACCTCGCGCAGCAGGGTGCCTATGAGCGTGGCCAGCAGGGTGCGCATCAGGTGTACCGCCACTTCAGGGCCGCAGCCTGTGCGTCGCAGCACCGACAGAGCTCCTTCGACCGGTGACAACCCAGCGGTCGAGGAGAGCTGCCGGGTCAACACCAGTGTCGCGGCCTGGGGATGGGCAAGGGTGATCCTGCGGAACTCGTGCGCCCAGGCACGGAAGTCGTCTTCCAGTGAGTCGGTTTCCGCCGGGGGGATCAGCTGCTCGAGCAGGTACTCCGCAACCGCGTCGAGAAGGTCGTCCTTGTCCTGCACGTAGTGGTAGAGACTCTTGGCATCGACGCCGAGTGACCTGCTGACTGTTCGCATGCTCAGCGCGTCTATGCCTTCGGCATCGATCACCGCCAGCGCCGCCTCGCGGACCGCAGCGCGGGAGAGCTGTTTCTGAGCTTTCGGCGGCCGACCACGGCGGGCCGGAGCGGGGCGGTTCAAGGCTGCTGACGGCGCGGCTGCTGGGTTCACGGATTCCACCCTTGCATATTTCCACATCGTGGGTTTTACTTATCAGTAATCCCACGCTGTGGAATTACTGATTCGAGGTGAAACCGATGCAAATGCCCTGGCAACAAGGTGACGTGCTGGGCCTGGCGAGCATCGGCTCACCGGTCGACACCCTCGGCGACCAGTCTCTGATCGACGGCGGGCCGGGAGCGCGCCTGGCCACCATCCGCACGCAGGCCGGCGAGTTCCGCAAGGAGTTCATCGAAACGGGCACACCCGACAGCGTCGTCACCTGTGACCTGGTGACGCTGCCATATCCGACGCGGTTCGGGCTGTTTCGTGCGTCGCGGGCGATCGCGCCGTTCCTGGCGATCACCAACCGGATGCTGGTGATCCGCTGGCGTGAAAGCGATGGCACCCCGCGGGTGCTGCTGTTCGAACCCAGCGACGTCGAGCTCGGCCGCTACACCCCGTATTTCGACAAGCTCGCCGGGCGCACGCCCGCGGTGGTGTCGAACCTGATGGTCACCGAACATGGAACCGTGCAAGGTCACCTGGCGCGATTGGGGATCACTCCCGCCGAGGTCGACTACCTGATGTTCGATCACCTGCACACTCAGGATCTGCGTCGCTGGGTCGGCACCACCACCCACCAGGCCGATCTCGGTGAACGTCCGCGGGCGGTGTTTCCCCGGGCCAAGGTCATCGTGCAGCGCGACGAACTCGCCGCGATGGCCGAGCTGCACCCGACGCAGCGACCGTGGTACCAGCCCGATGCCTACCGTGACGTGCCTCCCGATGCGTTCCTGCCGATCAACGGGTCGGTTGTGCTAGGTCCCGGTGTCGCGGTGGTCAAGACCCCCGGCCACGTCTTCGGTAACCAGAGCCTGGTGCTCAACACCTCCACCGGCGTGTGGGTCAGCAGCGAAAACGTCATCGCCACCGAATGCCTGACCCCTGAACACTCGCGGATGCCCGGGCTGGCCCGCTGGGCCAAGGAGTGGGGCCAAGAACTCGTGCTCAACGCCAACACGATCGAAACCACCGTCGACCAGTACAACTCGATCGTGCTGGAGAAGACGCTGGCCGACCGAAGCCAAAAGGACTCCCGCTTCCTACAGTTCTTCCCCTCGAGCGAGCTGACCACGGCCTGGACCAACCCCGGCACCTCACCGACCTTCACCCACGGCGCCATCGCCCACTGAAGACCCGAGTCGGCCGAGTCGGTAGCCCACCGGCCGCCCGCCGCGCGGGCCGGACGACATTTCCCAATGCTGTGAAAGGAACCCCGCGCATGCGCGCACTCATCGGCGGCGGCAAGACTTGGCAGCTGCGCGACATCGACTCCCCGAGCCATCTCGGAGCGATCCGCATCCAGGTCATGGCCGCCGGAATAGACCGCGCCGACCTGTATGCCCTCGACGGCAGCTATACCGCCAAGTCCCAGCAGTCCGGGGAATTCACCGCCGGGATGGAGGTCGCCGGCATCGTGGAGACTTCGAGCCCGCTGGCTCCGCATCTGCGTGCCGGGACGCGCGTTATGGGCATCACCGTCGCAGCGTTCGCCGACTACGCCCTGTGTGATCCGCGGTTGCTCGTGCCCATTCCGGACGGTCTGAGCTTCGAGCAGGCAGCAACGTTGCCCGTCGGGTTGATCACCGAACACGACGCGCTGGTGACCCAGGCGGGTTTCACCGTCGGCAACAGCGTGCTGATCGTCGGCGGCACTTCCTCGATCGGGCTCGTCGGAATCCAGCTCGCCAAAGCCCTGGGAGCGGCGACGGTCATCGCGACCACTACCAGCGAGGAAGAGCGCGACGCTCTGACCGCCGCTGGTGCCGACGTCACGGTGAATACCACCACCGAGGACCTCGCCGAACTCGTCTCCGCTGCAACCGGCGGCACCGGCGTGGACATCACCCTCGACCACGTGGGCGGCGACCTGTTCGTCGCCCTGCCCGCCGCCACCGCCATCGGCGGCACGATCGTCAGCATCGGCCGCCTCGCTGGCGCGGCAACGAGTCTGAACCTCGACACCATCGCCTTCCGACGCCAGCGGCTGCTCGGAACCACCTTCAGTATCCGCACCCGCGCCGAACTCGCCGAGGTCGTGGCCGCGCTGACCTCCCATGCGCTCACCGCGGTCGCCGCAGGCAAGGTCCGGTCGTGGCTGGACACCGTGTTCATCCCGGAAAACGCCGACGAAGCCGCCGAACGGCTGCGCGGCCACGATGCGCTCGGCAAGATCGTGTTGTCCTTCGCCGCCACCCATCCCGGGTCGGCGCCCGCCCCGGCACAACCGGCCGATATGTTCGGCACGATCCGCCAGATCGGCTATGTCGTGCGCGATATCGAAGCTTCCATGCGCGGCTTTGTCGACAGTGGAATCGGGCCCTGGTTCTACCTCAAGGGCCTGCAGCCGGGGAACTTCACCTACCGTGGCGAACCGTCGGGAATGGTCATGGATGTCGCGGTCGCCAACAGCGGCGACATCCAGATCGAGCTCATCAGCCCGGTCAACGACGAACCCTCGATGTACAAGGACTTCCTCGACGCCGGCCATGAGGGCACGCAGCACTTCGCCTGCTGGAACGAGAACTACCAGGATCTCTACGACCCCGGGTTCACTGTCGGGCAGGAAGGCGAGATCGGCGGCGCTACAGGCCGATTCGCCTACCTCGAGACCGAACACCACCCCGGCACCGTCGTCGAGATCTCCGACTTCGGCGGCACCAAGAAATTCGTGTTCGACTTCATCGAACTCGCCGCCGCCAACTGGGACGGCACCAACCCCATCCAGGTGATCGACCCCGCTCTGCTCAGCGGCGACCCGGCCGTCATGGACGAGATGAAAGCGGCACTGGGCGGATGAGAGTCCATCACCTCAACTGCGGCACCATGCACCCGCACTTCACCCCCGCAGGGCTGGTCTGCCACGTACTGCTGGTAGAAACCCCCGGAGGTTTGGTCCTCGTGGATTCCGGGCTGGGGCTGCACGACTCGCTCTCTCCTGCCGAGCGGTTCGGACCGGGCCGCCACTATGTCCGGCCCGTCTTCGACCCTTCCGAAGCCGCGATCATGCAGATCCGGCGCCTCGGATTCGACCCGCACGATGTGCGCCATATCGTGCTGACCCATCTCGATGCCGATCACGCCGGGGGTTTGGCCGACTTCCCCTGGGCTCAGGTGCATCTCACCAGCGCGGAGTCCTTCGCCGCGCAGCATCCCCGCACCTTCATGGAGCGGGAGCGCTACGTCGCAGCCCAACGCTCGCACAACCCAACCCTGGTCGAACACACCGCAGTCGCCGGTGAGTCCTGGCGCGGTTTCGCCGGTGCCGAAGAACTCACCGATATCGCCTCGGGCATCGTGTTGATCAATCTACCCGGCCACAGTCGCGGTCACGCCGCCGTGGCGGTCGACGCCGGTGATCGCTGGCTGCTGCACGTGGGTGACTCCTTCTATCACCACGGCCAGCTCGACGGCAGCAATTCGGCCCCGCGTGCGATCACCGCGATGGAACGAGTCACCGCCTACGACTGGAAACAGGTCAAGGCCAACCATCGACGGCTCACCGAGCTGTGGAATACCGCCGAGCCGGACCTGCTGCTGGTCAACGCCCACGACCCCCACCTGCTCGACCGCGCACTCGGCCGCACCTAACCGGCCCGACGGACCAACCCAGCCACGCCCGACAGCGCAGTCCTGCAGAGCAGACCGCGCCAGGATGGCGCGCCCGAAACACGCACAGAAAGTACCGATTCCATGAGCCGGATCTTCGGCAGCATCGCCCAAATGGGCTACGTCGTCCGCGATATCAACGCTGAAATGCAGCGGTGGATCGCCCACGGCGTCGGCCCGTGGTTCTACGTCCACGACGTCGAAACCGACTACTTCACCCACCGCGGCACACCGTCGCCGATGAAAATGAGTGTCGCCCTCGCCAATTCCGGCGACGTGCAGATCGAACTGATCCAGCCCCGCAACGACGCCCCGTCGCTGTACCGGGAATTCCTGGACTCCGGTCGCGAAGGCCTGCAGCACATCGCCTACTGGAGCGAAGACTTCCAAGGTCTCTACGACAAGGCCCTGGAATCGGGCTACGAGGTCGGCCACGAAGGCTCGATCGGGGGCGAGCAGGGCCGTTTCGCCTACCTCGACACCGAGAAGACCTTCGGCCACATCATCGAGATCTCCGACATCAGTGGGCCAAAGGGCCTGTTCTTCCGCTACATCCGCGAGGTCGCCGCCACCTGGGACGGCAGCGAACCCATCCGCGGCGACATCGACAAACTGCAGTGAGTACCGAAGGACAAACCATGACTACGATCGCCTACCCCGACCCCGCCACGCTGCCCGAACAACTGCGGCAGGCACTGGCCACACACACCGCCAACATCTACCGCATGGTCGCCCACTCCCACGGCATGGGCGTGAGCTTTCTGAGCATGGCCGATGCCATGCTGCAAACCAACTCGGTGCCCTTCGCACTACGCGAACTGGCGATCCTGCGCGTGGGCCACGTCTATGAAGCCGCCTACGAACTGCACCATCACGAACGATTCGCCCGCGCGATCGGACTCAGCGAAGAAGCGATCGCCGCGGCCGCGACGGGATCGGGTGAGGGCATCAGCGCCGACGAGGCCGCCGTATTGCGCTGGACCGACGAGCTGCTCAACGACCACACCCTCGGCGAAACGACCCGCACCGAAGCCCTGGAACTGTTCACCGTCACCGAGCTCGCCGACTTCGTGCTCACCGTCGGCTTCTACCAACTGGTCTGCAACTTCCTCAACGCTTTCGACATCACCACCGACGGCGAAGCATGACCGCGCAGTGGCCACTACCGCGGTCCTGATTGCCGGCACCTCATCGGGAATAGGCCGGGGCCACAGCCCAACACCTTGCCCGAATACCCGAGCTGACGGCCTACCTGTGGCAAGCGTGTGGTAGGGGCTGTCGGTGGGTGCGGCTGCCATCGCGGTGGTGACGATGTCGCTGAACCCCGTGCCGCTGCGGCTCCCCACGACTTGCCGCCAGCCCCCGACACCCTCGCCCGCGCAATCACCGGAGCCGTCACCACCGCAAGACCATGAGCACCAATCAGCGTCGGCCTTGTCGCGAAGGTCTTGATCCGGGGGCGACGCCCACGCCTGTCGGGCAGCTGGGCGTTCGGTGCCCTTCTGCGCCATCAGCACCGGCCCACCCGAGGTCGGCAGCAGCGCGCCGCCAACTCCTCCGCGAGCTGCCGAGATCGCTGACTGGTCGGACCAACGTCACCAACCAGCTGCGTGCGAACTCCGGCGCCATGGACAAGAACGGAAGGCACTTCCGCACCCACGCACTGATCGGAACAGCCCTCTCCGGCGAGATCGACAGCGTGTTCTGTGAGCGCATCCAGATGAGATCCGATGCGGGGCAGGCCGGCTGTAGAACTGCGACAACAGCTTCGGATCGGAACAGTCGAAATCGACCGACAGTCAGCGCAGACCCCAGTAGCGCAGCGTGGAGACGCACAGATCGAGACAGGCGCCGTCGAGATACCATCGTGCGCCATCGACGCGAGCGAGCAGATTGGGGCAGTCTGGCTCGTCGCGCGCACTTCTCAGCATTTGTGCATGCGAATAGGCCACCTCGAGGCGGGGCTATCGTCACATACGATTCGCACCCGTCATAGACCGGATTTTCGGGCTGCATCTCTGACGTATCGCTCGGACAGCGACCGGGAGCGGCCGCGTCCCCGGCTCCCGGTCGCCGAATGATCAGACCTCGGGCGAGAACAATCCATCCGGCACGGCCCGGTCGAGTTCGTCCAGCGTCCAGAGGCTGCGCAGGTCGTTGTCTTTGAGGATGACCGGACCGTCCGTCACGTCGGTCCAGCGTGTGACTTCCGATCCCTTGACCGCGAATACCTGTCCGGTGACATCGGCGGCAGCATCCGTGCACAGCCAGGTGAGCATCGGTGCGATCAGGTCCGCCGGGGGCAGGTAGAACTGTCCGAACTGGTCCTCCGGCACGCCCTGTGCGCGGAGAGCCTCGTCCATTTGATCTTTGTAGAGGTCGAACGTGCGGGTGCCTGCTGCGGGGGCATAGCAATTGAAGGTCAGTCCGGTGCCGCTGTACTGATGCGCGAGGTCGTGACACAGACCGATCCCGCCGTTCATCGCGATAGCGCCCAGCGGGTTGGCCTGAGTTCCACGCGCGATCTCCGACGTGGCGAACAACATTCGTCCCCAACCGCGCTCGACCATCCCCGGCACAGCCGCACGAGCCAGCCAGAACTTCTGCCCGATATACAGGTTGAGCAGCTTCTGCCACGACTCGTCGTCAGCCTGAAGCCCGGCCATCGCACCGGCGACAAGGGCACCGGCGTTGGCCACGACGATGTCGCAGGCACCGAAGTTGTCGACGGCTACCCGGACGGCGTTGGCGGCTCCCTCGGGCTCGGCGATCGAATCGTAGCTCGGTACGGCGACTCCTCCCGCCTCGACGATCGCGGCGACGGTGCCGTCAGCGGCCTCGGAGCTGCGCCCCTCGCCGCCGACGCTCGTGCCCAGATCGTTCACGACCACGTTCGCCCCTTCGGCGGCGAGTCGGATGGCGAGTTCCTTTCCGATGCCGTTGCCGCTACCGGTCACCAGCGCAGTCCGGCCTTTCAGTCGATCACTCATGGGTGTTTCCTCTCGGTTGGGGTCGGCGTAAGCCGGCCCGTGGGTTGTGACTCGGGGTGTCGTGAGGCTGCGCACCGGGACGGTAAGGTCACCGGTCCGTCTCCGAGCAGTGTTCTGGCGTCCTCGGTGACCTCGAGGGGATGTACGCGAGGGCTTCGCCGCGGTAATCGCCTTCCCACCCCTGCGGGAAGTCCCGGCCGGAGTCCGGGAAGGTCACGATCGCGCTCTTGCAGGCCTCGAGTTCGATGTGTTCGAAACCGACGAGTCGAAGAACCGGGTGTACGACACTGCTGACCTCGGGATGCACGTACAGCGCAACGACCTTCTTGTCCGCGCTCTGGTATTCGCGATCGTCACCGACAGGGTGACCGTGCCGTCGCGGCTGATCTCGGTGCGGTCGAACTCCGGGTCGCCGTAGCCGAAGTCCGTGTAACCCAGGCCGAAGCCCAACGGGTAGCGGCGAGTTGTCATCGAACACGTAGCCCGGACGCGCCGCGGGTTGCGGTTGTAGAAGATCCGAAGCTGCCCGGCGTTGCGCGCGATCGTGACAGGCCGCCGCCCGGACGGATTGACGTCGCCGAACAGGATGCCCATGATCGCATTACCGGTCTCGTGCCCTTCGTACCAGCTCTCGAGGATCTCAGAGACCGACTCCGCCAGATCGAGCACCGGCGCGAGCGCCACCGAGAAACCCGCTACGCGAAGCTCCTTCCGAATGACGCCGAAAACCCGGCCGATCAAATCCCAATTCCGACGGTTGCCCAGCCCGATCGACTGTGGGAACGTCATCGCGCCGGCCAGCGAGGGGCCGTGCGAACCTTCGCAGTCGAACAGCACCGGGATGCCGAGAGGAATATCCTCGATCACCCGAGACTGAATCGCGTTCATCGTCGCCACCTCACCCGCGACGGTCGGGTGCCGGAATAGGAAGAACGAGCTGATGCCGTCCGGGATAGCAGAGCGCGCCACGGTCTGGTCGATCTCGCCCTGCTCGTCCACGATACCGAAAGTCGGCCGAGCGTCCTTGGCCGATATCGGAAACAACGTGGTCTTCACCCCAGGTTGAGACTCGCTCCTCGGCCATGCGCAGACCACGGGGCCGCCGGTGAGGGTGATAGACGAGACCGCAGGATCGGGCCGCCGATCGGATGTGCCGGCCACTCCGAGAGCGTCGACCCGACAGTGGCCGGAGTTCAACAAGACGGGAAGCTCGGTGAGTCGTAGCCGCCCTTGTCCGCATCGGGTCCACGCGCCCCCAGAGCAGTTCCCCGGACATAGATGATATCGGGATTGATCGCCCGAATATCCTCGTCTCTCCCGAGTTTCCGACGCGCGTCGGGCAAGAAATTGGTCACGAAGACATCACACGTCCGCACGATGTCGTAGAGAATCTCGAGAGCTTCCGGCTTCTCCAACGCCAAACCGATACCACGTTTACTGCGGTTGGGATGCTCCATGATCGGCGCGAACCCACCGTCGGCCTCCATACCACCGAGATTTCGGAGACCACGCTGGGCATCACCACGCACCGCGTGTTCCACCTCGATCACATCAGCTCCCCAATCGGCGAGCACCGCGCCCGACACAGGTACATACGTGAACTGGGCAACCTCGACCACCCGCACCCCGCTCATCGGCCTAGACGGCATCCGCGAACTCCCTACTGACAACGGCACGATAATGACCAGGTTGAGTTCTGAATCACTTTCACCGTAACTTCATTCGATTGATCACACAAGACAGGCAGTAGAATGAACACATATTCACAGTCGGTCCGCGGGCGATCGAACTCATGTGGCGCGGTGTCACCCGAGCCGGCCGACGCCCGCCACCACCTTGTCGCGCTACTGTCGAGAACTCTCGACAGGTCAGGCGAGTTTCTGCACGTCGGAGTGCCAACTGTCGGGACCTCCGGCCTTGGGGACCCACCATTACAAGCGGCAGACCGGCGAATGTGTCGACAACGACCAGTTCGACTTCGCGGTCATGATGACCCGACTCCAAGGCCGGCAGCTGGACTCTTGGATCGATATCGTCACCAACGACTCGCTGACCGCGACAGCCTCTTTCGCCCGGAAGCTGCGCCGCGACATCGACGCCGTCCGCAACGGCCTCGCCCTGCCCTATAGCTCGGTAACAGTGGGGAGGAAGCCGAAGTGTCCGGCGTGGTGGGTGTAGGTGAGGTCGGTGAGCAGGCTGTGGTTGTCGGGGGTGGAGAACCAGGCGATCTGGTCGTAGAAGTTGTGGTTGTTGTTGTCGCCGAAGATGGTGCGGTCGACGGTGTCGAGTTCGGCGGGTGGGAACAGTCCGGTGGAGACGAAAGCCGAAGAGTGGGTTGCCGAGTCGGTCGAGGTTGAAGTCGCCGCACAGGATCTGGCTGCGGCCTCATTCATCGGTGCACCGCTCAACCCAGTAGCCGCGCGGCGATGGCCCGTGCGCGCTCGGCGGCGGCCGGACTCGACTCGCGCACCGCTGTTACGATCGCCCCGTCGACCAGTAGCGCGAAGTCCGAGGCCAATTCGGCGGCGTCTGGGCGGCCCGCGTCCGCGAGCAGGTCCGCCAGGTAGTCGATGACGCGCCGCTTGTGCACGTCGGCGACCCGATGTGCGGGGGAATCCGGATCGGCCATCTCGATCATGGTGTTGATGAAGGCGCAGCCACGGAAATCGTTGCGCGCGAAACGTTGCGCGAGTGCGTCGAATACCGCGAGCGGGCGTTCGGCGGGCGAGCGCGCTCCGGCATCGACCGATTCCCGTAGCCACGCCAACCACCTGCGGTCCCGGTCCTCGAGAACCGCGACGACCAGCGCGTCCTTCCCGTCGAAATGCCGGTAGAAGGAGGCGCGGCCGACCCCCGATTCCTGGAGCAGTCGGTCGACACCGACGGCGTGGATCCCTTCGGCGTAGAAGAGATCTTCGGCGGTGGTGAGCAGACGCTGCCTGGCCCGGGTTGCCATGAGCACGACACTAGCAGAACGGCACCAATCGGTACCGTTCTGCTTGACGGAGATGGCACCGATCAGTACCGTCTTAATTCGGCACCGATTGGTACCGTTTGGAGTCGAACTCGGAGCGCACATGTCCCGACTGCCCCTGATCACTACCGAAATCGCCGACGACGAACAGAACGCGCTACTCACCGAGTTGAAGCGCCAACTCGGGCGAGTCCCGAATCTCTATGCCGCCCTGGCCAACAGCCCCGCCGCACTGCGCGGCTACCTCGAACTGCGCCACGCGCTCGCCGGGGGCGTACTCGGCGCGCGACTGCGCGAACAACTCGCCCTGCTGATCGCCGCCGAGAACGGCTGCGACTACTGCGTCGCCGCGCACACCATGCGCGCCGGTCGAATGGGGTTCGACGAGCGTGAGATCTCCGATACCCGCGACGCCCGCTCCGATGATCCACACACCGACGCGGTCCTGCGCCTGGCACGCGACATCCTGCGAACCCGAGGTCGGATCGATGACGCCGCACTCGCCGCCGCCCGCGCCGCGGGCGTCTCCGACGCCGAGATCGGCGATATCACCGGTCATATCGCCCTGAACGTGCTGTCGAACTACTTCAACCACATCGCCGCGCCGGAACTGGATTTCCCGGCCGCGGCCCCGACGGAAGGATCGAAGATGAACCAGGCATGGCGCGATGCCGCCCGCGTCGAACTGGCCGAGGGCTACACGCTGTTCGATCGCGAGGGACAGCCCGCACGCACCGTGCAGGACGCGCGGATCTCGATCGAGGGCGGCTTCCTGCACATCCGGGTCGCCGACGACGCGGATATCCAGATCGTCTCGGCTCCAGGCGTCGCGCTGGTGACCTATCGGGCCGAGTGAGCGACGCAGGCATACCGCACTATTGGATAGTGTTACTATCCAATAGTGCGAGTATCCGAATTGGCGAGGCAGGCCGGGGTCCCTCTCTCTGCGGTGAAGTACTACCAACGGGAAAGATTGGTACCGGAGGGGGACCGATCGGCCCCCAATCAGGCCGAATACAGCGAGGCTCATGTCCAGCGAGTTCGCCTGATCCGTGCGCTGTTGGAGACCGGCGGGTTGTCGATCGCGGCGACAAAGGCCGTGATCGAGACGTTGGATGCGGGAGGCACTTCTCTTGCGGAGACGTTCGCGGTCGCGCAGCACGCGATGAGCACTCCACGGACCAGCGAGTCCACTCCCAGCGCTGAATCACGAGACCGCGTAACGCAGATCGCCCATTCACAGGGCTGGGCCATCAGCGCCGACAACCCCGGAATCAATGCCGCGGCACGCGCTCTGGACGGGCTCCGCGCGATCGGGTTCGACGCTCCCGACGCCTATCTCACCGCCTACGCGACCGCCGCATCGGCCGCGGCCGTCGCGGACCTGCGTGCGCTGACCACGCGGCAAACGCCGGACCGGATTGCTGAACTCATGGTCGTAGGTTCCGTCCTCGGCGATCCGCTCTTCGCCGGTCTGCGCCGCCTCGCTCAGCAAGGCGCCACGCACGATCTGTTTCCCGCCGACACGAAACGAGACCGAACATGACCACCAGGCCCACCCACGTCGTCCTCGGCGGCAACGGGGTCATCGGAAGAGAAACCCTGCGCGCTCTGCTGAGTCGCGGTGAGAATGTCGCCTCGGTAGGACGGCGCCCCTCCACCGTCGAGGGATCTCGGTCGATAACCGCGGACCTCCTTGTCGCCGAGGATGTTTCGCGTGCGGTCGCTGGAGCGCGTACTGCCTACCTGACCGCGGGGCTGCCGTACTCCGCCCGCATCTGGGCGGAGCAGTGGCCGGTCATCGTGGCCAATGCGATCGAAGCCGCGCTCACCCACGATACCCACCTCGTCTACTTCGACAACGTGTACGCCTACGGTCGGGTAGAGGGTTCGATGACCGAGCGGACACCGATAAACCCCGCCGGTAAGAAAGGTCGCGTTCGCGCCGACGCGTTGCGGACCCTGGCCACCGCTGCCTCCGAGCGCGGACTCGTCTACACGGTAGGCCGAAGCGCGGACTTCTACGGTCCCGGCGCGAACACCAGCGTGTTCAACACCTTCGCCCTCGACAAGATCGCGGTAGGCAAGGACGGAACCTGGCTCTACGACGCGGACAAGCCCCACTCTCTCACCTATACGCCCGACATCGGAAACGCTTTGACAATCCTCGGCGCCGATCCGGCCGCGCGGGGCAGCATCTGGCACTTGCCCACGGCCGCGCCACTGACCGGCCGTCAATACATCGAACTCGCCGCCGGGTCCGACGCCAGTGTCAAGATCATGTCCTGCACGACGATGCGGATCGGAGCGCTGTTCAACTCCGGTGCCCGGGAAACACTCGAGATGGGCTATCAGTACACCGCGCCCTATGTGTTCGACTCCCACGCTTTCGAAACGTCTTTCTCGGTGGTGTCGACTCCTGCCGAGGAGGGGATCGCGGTGTCCCTCGCCTTCGCGAGGAACCAGATCCCGACCTGACCTGTTCGGTCCGGGTGATCTGGCCCTTGGGGAGGAGTCACTCTTATGAGAGTTGAGGCAAACGACTGTCAGGAAGGTCGTGGTGCCGAAATCGTATCCGCGGTCTTTGTGCAGGCAGGTGTGTGCGCGACTGTGTACTGGGGAGCCTGTTGCCGAGATTGTTTCTGAGACAGGAATGTTCGCGCGGCGACACTGTTCGAGTGGAAGGCTCAGGCCCTAGTCGATGCGGGAGTCCGCGAAGGCGTGCTGAGCGTTGAGGCCGACGAATTGGCCTCTGAGCATCGACGGATCGTTCAACTGGAGGCCGAGTTGAAGCTCACCCGGGATGCGTGTGAATTGTTCGACGAGCAGGCGGTGGTCTCCCCAACGGAAATATGCGATCGTCGAATGGCTGATCGCGAGTGGGCATTCGGCACGAGCGGGCGTGCCGTATCGCGGGATTGAACCGCGCCACCTTTGACCGCCTGCGCACACCAGCGGTATCGCTTCGGTTCCTGCGGCGAACGATTGTGGCCGACGAGATCGCAAGGATTCACTTGCGATCTCGCGGAACATACGGGTGGCGGCAGGTTCAGGCGGTGTTGCTGAGCGAGTGTGACATGGTGGTTGATCATAAGTCGTGTCAATCGTGGCCTTCGCCGAGAGAGGAAACTGATGCGCTCGCTCCACCAACGGTGTTACGCGCGGAGCGCGGTGAAGTGGATTCCGGTGTTGACGCCGCTGCGGCTCCGCAAACCTGTATTGACCCGAACCGCTGGAGCATTGTGTTCGGCTCCGAGGACCGGGCTGCGCGAGATTCGGTACAGCCCCGGTCCTCAGCCGATCAGGCCGAGTTCTCGGGCTCGTCCGACCGCTTCGTGACGACTGTGGGCATCGAGTCGGGCCATGGCGGCGCGTAGGTAGCTCTTGACGGTCGCGGGGGACAGGCCGAGACGGTCGGCGATCGCCGCGTTGCGCTGGCCGAGCGCGGCCAGGGCTAGTACGTCGAGTTGTCGTGGCGTAAGGGTGATGATCGAGTCCGGTGTGAAGGCACTGTCGAGGAGTTCCCGGATCTGTGGTCCGACCGAGGTGTCCGGCGAGGTCGAGACGAGCTGCCGGATCTCGGCGTAGAAACGTCGAAGTCTGGCGAGTTCGACCGAGTCGACGCTGGCGCAACTGGTGGATGTAGGGCTTTTTCGGGTGTGGACGGCCAGTTCGGTCGATGTCCGTATCCCTTCGCGGAACAGCGCCGACAGCAATTTCTGCGATAGCGGTCGTGGCTCGCGTGTGCCGACGTAGATCAATCCTGCCAACCTGTCGTCGACTATCACGGGTGCGACGGCCAGAGCGCCGATGCCTTCGGCGAGGATCTGCCTGTCGTAGTCGTGGGTGATCGTGCGCGCGGTGCCGTAGTCGTCGACGAATTGTGGGGTCTGGCGTATCCAGGTTTGCCCGCCGAGGCCTCGGCCTTCACGGATGGTGAGTGTGTGCAGATCGGGTGAGCGGGTTCCCGCGACCGAGGTGATCGGTATGCGGTCGCCTGTTCGGATACCGCCGAAGGTCAGGGGTGCTGCTGTAGTGGCCCGGAGCCTGACGACGGCCCGCCGCACGAGTGTCTGGGCGGTATATGGATCGGTGTCGAGCGTCAAAGGTGACTACCGCCTTTCGGGGCTGGTGCGATCGTGGGTCGTATCCGAGTATGTGTCCTGGGTCATCGTTGTCAGGCCAGTGTCGCCTGGCACACGGCCTTCTGTCACCTGCGCCTGAATGAGAGATTCGATGAGTCGTCCGCAGTCGAGCGAGCCCGTGTCCTACCCGCCGAGCCCGGAGTTCACCGCCGCGGCCAACGCGGGCCCCGAACTGCGAGCCGCCGCGGAGGCGGACAGGCTCGCGTTCTGGAGCGCACAGGCCGAGCGTCTGGACTGGGTGACTTCGTGGACACAGGTTCTCGACTGGTCGGACGCGCCCGTGGCGAAATGGTTCGTCGGAGGCAGTTTGAACGTTGCCTACAACTGCGTCGATCGGCATGTCGAAGCAGGCAACGGTGATCGGGTAGCGATCCATTTCGAGGGCGAGCCGGGTGATACGCGGTCGCTGACCTACCGCGACCTGCTCGCGGAGGTGTCGCGGGCGGCGAACACTTTTACCGACCTGGGTCTCGTGGCCGGTGACCGGGTCGCGATCTACATGCCGATGATTCCCGAAGCGATCGTGACGATGCTTGCGTGCGCACGCCTCGGACTGACACATTCGGTCGTCTTCGCGGGGTTCTCGGCTACCGCGCTGCGTTCGCGGATCGATGATGCCCAGGCGAAACTCGTCGTCACCGTCGACGGACAGTGGCGCCGCGGACAGGCCGCGCCGCTCAAGTCGGCCGTCGACGAGGCTGTCGAGGGCGCCGAGTCGGTGCGGAACGTGCTGGTGGTCGCGCGGACCGGAATCGCCGTCGACTTCACAGAGGGGCGTGACTTGTGGTGGCACGAGACCGTCGAGAAGGCGTCTGACGAGCACACCGCGCAGGCGTTCGACGCCGAGCATCCGCTGTTCATCCTCTACACCTCCGGCACGACCGGCAAACCGAAGGGCATCATCCACACCTCGGGTGGTTACCTCACCCAGGCGTCCTACACCCATCACAACGTGTTCGATCACAAGGCTGGCGTCGACGTGTACTGGTGCACCGCCGATATCGGTTGGGTGACCGGCCACTCCTACATCGTCTACGGGCCGCTGAGCAACGGTGTAACGCAGGTGGTCTACGAGGGCACACCGAATTCACCGAACGAACACAGGCATTTCGAGATCATCGAAAAGTATGGCGTATCCATCTATTACACCGCGCCGACTCTGGTGCGGACGTTCATGAAGTGGGGACGCGATATTCCCGACGCTCACGATCTGTCTTCGATCCGTCTGCTCGGTTCGGTCGGTGAGCCGATCAACCCCGAGGCCTGGCGCTGGTTCCGTGACGTCATCGGGGCCGGCAGTGCGCCGATCGTGGACACCTGGTGGCAGACCGAGACCGGTGCCATCATGATCTCGCCTCTACCAGGGATCACCGCGACCAAACCCGGGTCGGCGATGGCGCCACTGCCGGGTATCTCGGCCAAGATCGTCGACGACCGAGCCCGCCCGCTGGGGGCTGGTGGTAGTGGTTACCTGGTGCTCGATCAGCCGTGGCCGTCGATGCTGCGTGGGATCTGGGGCGATATGCAGCGCTACATCGACACCTACTGGTCCCGCTACGCCGAGCAGGGCTGGTACTTCGCCGGTGACGGCGCCAAATACGACGAAGACGGCGCCCTGTGGGTCTTGGGCCGGGTCGATGACGTCATGAACGTCTCCGGGCACCGCATCTCGACCTCCGAGGTCGAATCCGCGTTGGTCGCCCACCACGCGGTGGCCGAAGCGGCTGTGGTGGGAGCCGCCGACGAAACCACCGGACAGGGCATCGTCGCGTTCGTCATCCTGCGTGAAGGTGCCGACAACACCGGTGACACTCTGATCGCGGAACTGAAAGCTCAGGTGTCCACCGAGATCTCGCCGATCGCCAAACCACGCCAGATCACCATCGTCCCCGAATTGCCCAAGACCCGGTCCGGCAAGATCATGCGACGCCTGTTGCGCGACATCGCCGAAGGCCGCGAACTCGGCGACACCTCGACCCTGGTCGACCCAAAAGTCTTCGACACCCTGCGCGAGAGTCGGTAGTCCGCACGGGCCGTCGGTCCAAACTGCTGAGCGCTCTCTCGACCGCAGGGTGATCCGGGCGCCTCGAGTGGTAGTGCGGACTCGGTCAGAAGATGCCGCCGAGGGGCGGTACTTGTCACCGGTCCACACAGCAGCCCCCAGAGCCGTTCACCGGATAGACCCTTCTTGAAGGCTTTCACGTTGTATTGCCGTCGGAGCGCCCTACGGGGGGCCCGGGTCGTTGCAGCACCATAGGCAAGAAATCCGTGCATGACGCTGGTCGGAATTCGATGGATGGGCGAGCACGCGGTGATGTTCAGCCGTGATACGGCTCACTGCGCCGTCGCGTCACAAGTGGTCGGCGGCCGGCATCCCATGTGCGATTCGATTTCACAGCAGGAGGCAGACATGAAGGTTGTGGTGGTAGGTGCCGGCTATGCGGGGACCATCGCGGCGAACCGGCTGGTGGGGCAGGCACGCGATGCCGAGATCACGGTGATCAACCCGCGGTCGGACTTCGTCGAGCGAGTGCGCTTGCACGAGCGGGTCGCCGCGACAGGTGCGGCCTCGACTCCGCTCACCTCGATGCTGCGCGGTGGGATCACCGCGCAACTCGGCACCGTCGACAAGATCGGTGACGGCGGTATCACACTCGACGACGGCGGGAGTGACACCTTCGACTACCTGTTCCTCGCTGTGGGCAGCACGGTCGTACCACTGCCCGGCGCCGTCGCGGTGGGGACGTGGGAGGGAGCGGAGCTGGCATGTTCGGCACTGGCCGCACTCACCGACGGGAGCACTGTCACGGTAGTCGGCGGCGGATCGACCGGCGTCGAAACCGCCTCCGAAATCGCCGAGGCCCGACCCGATCTGCGCGTCCGACTGGTGGGCGCGTCGATCGCGACGACCCTCTCCCCAAGGGCGCGGCAGCGGGTACGCGTCGGGCTGGAGCGTTTGCGGGTCGAGGTCGTCGAGGAAGTGGTCGTGGAGGTGTGCACTGGTCCAGGCCGGTTCGGCGGTGTCGTGCGCCTGCGGTCGGGGGCGGAGTTCGCCTCCGACCTCACCCTGTGGGCGATCGTGGCGGACGTTCCGGACCTGGCCGCGCGCAGCGGACTGGAGGTGAACCCCGAAGGCCGCGCGGTCGTGGACGAGTACCTTCGAAGCGTGAACGACCCGCGCGTCTTCGTCATCGGTGACTGTGCGGCGGTTCCGGGTGCGCGCCCGAGCTGCGAGGCGGCTATTCCGCAAGGCGCGCACGCCGCCGACACCTTGGCGCGGATCGTCAACGGCCTCGAAGCGCAGCCGTTTTCCATGGGGTACGCCGCCCAATTCCTGAGCCTGGGGCGGAGCGACGGGGTAGTGCAACCCACTCGTCGGGACGACACGGCACGGCGGCTCTACATCGCCGGGCGCACCGCGGCTGTCGCGAAGGAGCGCATGTCGCGCTACGCGAAATACAGCTCACGCACCGCAAACTACGCCTGGCTGTCCGGCCCGAAGTGACCGAGAAGCCGCATCCCGATACCGAGTTCACACGGCACCGGCCGTTACTGTTCTCGATCGCCTACGAGATCTTGGGTTCGGTTTCCGACGCCGAAGACGTATTGCAGGACAGCTACCTTCGTTGGCGCGCAGTCGATGCCGCGATGGTGGCGAATCCGCGGGCGTATCTCGCGCAGATCGTCACCCGCCAGGCGCTGGGTGTATTGCGCGCCGCTGCTCGTCGACGGGAGGAGTACCCGGGACCTTGGCTGCCCGAACCACTGGCGACCGGACCGGAGGGTGGTGACCATGTACTCACCGGCGAGGCCGTAACGACCGCGATGCTCCTGATTCTGGAGACACTGACACCGCACCAGCGTGCGGTGTTCGTACTGCGCGAGGTATTCGACTTCGACTACCCCGAGATCGCCACCGCGGTCGGCAAATCCGCGCAAGCCGTGCGCCAGCTCAACCAGCGCGCCCGCAACCACGTGCGCACGCGGCGCGACCGCGCACACCCCGCGGTCGCGACCCCCATCGAAGCGCAGTCGGCCGCCCAACGGTTCTCGATCGCCGCCACCACCGGCGATATCCAGGGACTGATGGACGTACTGGCGCCCGAGGTGGTGTTCCTCGCCGATGGCGGTGGAGTCGTGAACGCGGGGCTACGCCCTGTTGTCGGTCCCGACAAGGTGGCCCGGCTGGTGGTCGGTTGGCTGGCCAAGGGTGCCCGAATGGGCGAGCTCAGCCTGCGGAACTGCACCTACAACGGGATGCCGTCGGTGGTGTTGTCGATCGACGGGGTGCTCGACCAAGTGATCTCCATCGAAGTCCGCGCCAACCTCATCACAGCGGTCTACTGCGTCCGCAATCCCGAGAAATTGACGGCCCTCGAGGTGTAGCCGAGCTGCGATGGCTTGAACCGTCGCTTCACGAATGTAGCGAAGCGTAAGAAAGGAAGGGGGTGAGACCGCCACCATGGCCTACTTCGACGAGATGTCACCTTCCCGCCGTGTGTGGGAGTCGGTAGGGGGAGCGGTCCTCACCGGCGCTCTGACCGGAATCCTGCTGGGGGTGAACCTGTGGGCCTATATCGCCGCCACCCTCGTTTCGGTGGTAGGCGGAATTCCTGCGGGTAGTCAGCACCGCACACTGGGGGGCGCGTTGCTGCGGGGCTTCCTCGCGGGAACATTGTGGGGCGCGGCGACGCTGATCGTGCACGACGTCACCGGTTCGACGGCGACAGCCACGCTGCCGGAGCCGCCGCTGTCGTTTCTGCCGTTCTGCTTCACACCGACCGCGTTGGTGGCGGCCATAGTATGGCTCGTTGCGAGTAGGCGTCGCGCATCGACCGGCAACGGTCTGGACGCGGCGACCCGATAGGTGCGCTCCAAAGCGCGGAAGGGACAACAGGTGCCATCGATCGCTCGAACGCTCCATGACGATGGATACATCGTCGTCTCGAAAGCACTGGGAGAAGGTACCAACCGTCAACTTGACGGGGCCGTTCCTCGGTTGTAGGGCCGTGGCACCCACGATGCAGCACGAAGAGATCGCCGAGGTGGTTGCCTCCCTCGCCTCGCCCCACGCGAGCTATGTGACCGGAGCGGAGATTGTTGTCGACGGCGGGCTCACAGCCGGGATACCGCAGTGCCACACATGACTCGAGTGCGGCAACGACCATCGGACAGTCCGCTGAAAGGTGACACGAAAATGGGTTCTGGCACCAGAACCGTGAATCCAGTGGTGTGCCACGCGATACGCTACTTCGCCAGTGTTCCGCGCGTCGCGGGGAGTAGAGCACGACGGACCAGCGGGCGCACGCTTCGGTGTCATTGGTGTGGCCGCCGAAAGGGCTACCGCCGAGGCGATCTGCCAGTGTGGGGAGCTTCGATCCGGACTTGCCTCAAGATGGACCGGGCTCGGTGCTGTCATCGCCCCTCGTTTGCTCGCGCCGATGCCGTGTCGATCGCTGCGCGCGGAGCTTCCCAGTTTCGGTTTACCGACCGGCATCACGGTCTTCCCCGGCGACAGCACAACTCGCGGCACCGCCGAGCCACAGACCGGCCTCGTGCTGGACCGAGTTCGACCGCGGTGGGCTTTCTCGGCGATGGAGGCACCTGGACTGCTGATCAGCGATATGCGCGAGTTCTTCCGCCCACTGCGCTAACCCTGTTGGGGCAGTCCGGTGGCGACCCCGTGGTCGCACCGACTGAAGGCGGTCATGAAGGTTTCGAATGCTGTCGTGATGCGGTCGGTGTCGCCGGTGGTGAGCAAATCGAGCAGTAGACCACGAGCGACGGCGATCGCCAGGGTGGCTTTGGTTGCCGCAGTGTCGTGGTCGTCGCCCGCGGCTTCGAAGGTTTCGGTCAGGATACGCAGCCAGTCCTCGACGATGTGTGCGAGGAAGGGTTGAAATTTCTGCGGCTGCTGTAGAGCGTTGCCGTAGATCTCGAACAGCAGTCGATACAGGGGTGCGTGCCCGGGGTCCGACATCCACCGCCACGCTCGGGACATCAGGGCGTGGGGGTGGATGTCGGTGGCGCCCTGTAGGTCGACGGCTTGACGCATCCGATCGCGGACCTGGCCGATTATGGCGGTGAGGAGTTGGTCTCGGCTGCCGAAGTGATGCACCAGGGTCGTGGTGGTGACTCCGAGTTCGCGGGCCAGCGGTCGTAACGAGAGGTCCGACAAGCCGTTCTCGATGACGTAGTCGCCCGCGGCTTCGAGGAGACGGGCCCGTCGTTCATGGTCCACCGGCCGTGCCATTCTCCCCATCCTTCCGATGTTTGAACAGTCGTGCTAGTTTAGCGGCACCATTTATTGAACGACTGTGCAAGGAATTTTCGAGCAAGGGAGCCGCCAGGATGGCACTGGGCAAGGGGACACTGGTGAGGTATCTTCGCGACGAGCCGATGCCGATGGGGCCGATAGCACGGCGGGACGCGCCCGGATCGTTCGTCGGTCTGCGTCACGGCATCACCCACTACGAACTCGCCGGTCCAGTCGAGGGCGAACCAGTCCTGTTCATTGCGGGAGCTACGCTGTCGCAGTGGATTTGGGACGGCTTGTACGAGCGAATCGCGGCATCGGCCCGGGTGATCCGATACGACCGCTACGGCATGGGATATAGCGATCGGCCGGATACGGACTACAACTACGAATTGTTCGAGGCCCAGATCCTGGAACTGCTCGACCGGCTCGGCGTGGATCGCCCGATCACGATCGTCGCGTTGGCCTTCGGCGGACCCATCGCCGCCCAATTCGCCCTGCGCAACCCGCAATCGGTCGCGCGGGTGTGCATGATCGCCCCGGACGGGTTCGGGGTGCCGATCGGTCTCGGACCGAAGATCGCCATGCTGCCCCTGATCGGCCGACCGTTCTTCTCGATCATCGGCAATCGCGCGCTGATCGCACGGATCCCGGGATACTCCGACGATGATCGCGTAATCGCCCAGCTGACAGCACGATTCCGGCCCGAGCTTCGATACCGAGGGTTCAAACGGGCACTGCGGTCAGCGCTGCGCAACGTGCCGATCCACGACACCGAGTACCTGTACCGAGACCTCGACACCTGCGGTATTCCGCTGCAGATCCTCTGGGGCACCAAAGATCAGATCACTCCGGTGCCGAACCGCGATCTGGTCACCGACGTGTTCTCTCATGCCGATGTCCGCCTCCTCGAAGGCGTCGGACATCTCCCACATTTCGAGCAACCCGACATCACTGCCGCAGCTCTCAAGGAGTTCATCACCGGTATCTGAGCACGCGGACTTCTTCTCCACTTTCAAGATAGGTGAACAAGAAATCGTCGACCGGATGCGTGGTCCCCGCAGGTCGAGAGCGTTCTCCAAGTTGTCGTCTGCGCTCACCCCAGTATTCTCCCGCACCAGTTCGGTCAGTGGATTCGCCCTGAATCAGGTGTCGCGGTGGCAACTCCACCTGGCTACCGTCTGTCACGGACCGAACACCTCGAGCAGGTCCCGTCACGGCATCCCGGTCCGCAACCGGAACAACATCCCCGCCACGACCAGGCGGTTATTGGAGACGTTACAGCCCACGCGGCCAACGTATTTCGGCAACAGCAGGTTAAGCAGTTGCCGCTGGTTGTCCGTCGGAACCTGATGCCGATCGCGGACAGGCGCCGCCACAGCGAATATGATGCCCGACCCGAAAGCCTCACGGAGGGAAACCGGAAGCTCGATCGGGAGACATGACCTCGTAGACCGTACCTTCACTGCCCAGGCTGGACGCGTTTGCGTAGCAGGGTTTTTCTCGGTCGGGCAGCTGGCGCAAAGCAACTGTTGACGATCAGGATGATGAGTGACATCCTGATGTCGCAGTCGAGAATTGAAACAACAAGGAGATGCCAATGCCGATGATCGATGTGACCATGCTCAAAGGGGCGCTCACTGCGCAGCAGCGCACCGAGTTGACCGAGAAACTCACGAGTGAATTGCTGAGAATCGAAGGCGTGGACAACGAGGCATCGCGATCGATCGCTTGGGTCCTATTCCATGAGGTCGAACCCGACAGTTGGGCCGTCGGAGGGAAGTTCGATGATTCCTACGTTCCAGAAGGTGGGCGTTTTTTGACGGTCGTCTCTGTACCCAGTGGGGGACTGCACGCCAAGGGCAAGAAGGACGATATCGCCAGGTCTGTTCACGACGCGTTTCGTGAAGTGCTTCAACTGCCACCGGAAACCGGTGCGCGGTGGGCTCCGTGGGTGATCGTGAACGACATACCCGACGGCAATTGGGGTGCTGGCGGGTCGATCCGTCATCTTTTCGAGATCCACTCCTACGCCAGGTCCGGCGTAGCAGCGCTGCCTCAGATCGCATAGAAGATTCCGTCCGACGGCTGGGCTTCGTTATAAATGTCACCGACCGAAGCCCAGCCGCGAAGTGAAGCGACACGACCGGCATATTCCAAGCCCCGAGAATTGAGTATCCATGGCTGTGACCAATACCGCGATCACTTTGGCACGTCGCCCTCGGGGGCGGGTCAGGGAAAGCGATTTTCGTATCGTCGAGTCGCCGGTTCCCGACGTTGGGGCGGGTGATGTCCTCATTCGCAATCACTATCTGTCACTCGACCCGTATATGCGAGGAAGAATGGATGACTCCCCCTCGTATGCGCAGCCGGTGATGATCGGCGAAACGATGATCGGAGCGACAGTCGGCGAGGTCATCGATTCGAACAACGACCGGTTCATCCCCGGGGACATGGTCACCGGATTCCTGGGCTGGCAACTCTACGCGGTGGCCACTCGTGGTCGTGGTCTGACGAAGATAGACAGCCGTGATCTTCCGATGACGGCCTATCTCGGAGCCGCTGGTATGCCCGGTGTCGCGGCATGGATCGGAATGACTCGGATCGCCGACCCGCTGCCGGGCAAGACCGTCGTGATTTCCGCCGCCTCGGGTGCGGTCGGATCAGCGGCGGGGCAGATCGCGAAGATCAAGGGCGCTCGCACAATCGGCATTGCCGGGGGGGCGGAGAAATGCGCATATGTGGTGGATGAATTAGGATTCGACGCATGTGTCGATCATCGCTCCGAGGCTTTTGCTTCAGATCTGGCAGCTTCGGCATCGCATGGCGTAGACATATACTTCGACAATGTTGGAGGAAAGGTTCTGGAAACGGTAGTGCAGCTACTCAATCCGTTTGCATGCATACCCTTGCGCGGTCTCGTATCTCAATACAATGAAGTTCGACAACACGGTCTCGATAACCTGCAAGCCATTCTCTCGAATCGGGTACGTATGCAAGGTTTTATCGTCTCGGACCAGCTCGATCTGTGGCCGTCTGCACTAGCGGACCTCAGCTCATGGCTTGTTGCGGGAAAGGTGAAGTATAAGGAGACGATTGCCGAAGGCATCGAGAGCGCGCCGTCCGCCTTCATCGGGGTTCTCAATGGCGAGAACTTCGGCAAGCAACTCGTCAGACTTGGTCCATGAGGGTGATTGCCCGTGTATGGCCGGAAATATGGAGCGCGCAACGCGGTTGGCTGGTCCGGCACCTTTCAGATCCTCCGAAGCGCGGTTGTGTTGCCATATCATCGTCCAACGGTCTGTACTTCATCGGCGAAATCGCCTCTCCCGACCGACGTCTTTGCCCACTGTTGGTTTCCAGGTAGTGTCGTGGGCTGAATCGAACGACGAGAGGCACCGCGAGTGGGACATTCCAGTGCTGAAAAGGCGGCCAGCCATGAACGTATCGTGGTTATAGCAGCCCGGCGGTTCCGTGAAGGCGGTTTCGAAGCCGTCAGCATAGCGGATATCATGGCCGAAGCCGGACTGACGCACGGCGGGTTCTACAAGCATTTCCAGTCGCGTGACGCGCTGGTCTCCGAAGCGGTCGTGCGTAGCTTCCTGGCAGGCAAGGCGAGGCTCGAACAGTTGATGAGGACAACCGATTCGAGCGGGCTCGAGGCGTTCCTGGAGGTATATCTCTCCCAACAGCACCTCGCCGACCCCGGCGCAGGTTGTCCGGTCGCGGCGTTGGCCGCGGACGCGTCCCGCTCACCTGTCGCACAGGAAGCCTTCGGCACCGGTTTCGAGAAATACGCCGATTGGGTGGCAGCGATGCTCGAAGGCCCCAGCCAAGGAAGGCGCGCGCGGGCGGCCTCCATCATCTGCACGATTGCCGGAACAGTCGCGGTCGCCAGGTCGCTTCGGAACCCTGCGCTCGCCGGTGGGATGCTCGATGCGACGCGGAGAATGGTCCTGTCAGTGGAGGCCGGTCCGAGCGATGTCGGCTGACAGTTCATGATCATTGTCGCGGTGGCGAATACGGCCACCGCCGCAGACCCGACGCCTGCGCTTCTTGCATTCTTCGAGGGCGGCTGGTGAACCGCGGCTTCGTGCCGACAAGAAAGGCGCGCCACTACTCGTCCCCGCCCAGGTTCTGGACCAATTCCCTCTCGTCGATGTCAGTGGCGAAGCCAACTTCGCCTGTCGGTCAGCGTTGGTCGCACCTGGGCCGGTGCGCAGCGAGTCCTGCATCACGTGAGTTCGGCGGGTACTGGCTGAACATCACACCCGAGTCCAACGGCCATCGCGACAACCAATGGTTATTGCCGGCCGCCGTTTTCGTGCTGTGGTGACGTCTTCGATGAATGGGTGTCGAACGCAGCCCGTCGACAGCGCCGGCCGGCCGGCAGCTGAGCGGAACAATCGTTCGGACGTTCCGGCGCAGTTTGTCGAACCTGAGGAACGAGAACGAGCTCCTCGTACAGGGATGCCGGGGGTGGGAATCCCTCGATGGGCCGTGGTGGTCAGCGGCCGAAGATGCGGGCGGTGGCCAGGGTGGTGAGGCGGTTGTCGTTGCCGGTGTCGCGCAGTTCGACTCGCCCGAGGCCCTCGTGCAGGCGGGCCGAGGCGATGACCGGGCCGACCCTGGCGCCGAGGAGATAGCGCAGGCCCAGGAAGCTGAGGCTGTCGCCGGGGGCGAGGGAGAGCACGGCTTCCTCGGCGGCCAGGGCGATGAGTCCGCCGTTGATCGTGTCGGAGGCATTGAGCGCCTCGATGGAATGCGGCAGCACAACCTTTCCGGGGCTGAGGCGTTCGCAGCGCGCACGTTCGGCGAGCGGGATCGGCAGTCGGTCCGGGGTGGGCGGGAGTTCGACGCTCAATGTCGGCGGCAGTTGGACATCCGGGTTCGGCGCGACCATGAAGGAGGCCGCCCCGACTGCGATCGGCACGGCATCGACGCTGAACTCGAATTCGGCGACGAAGACCGAGCGGCCGACCTTGACGACCCGTCCCACCGCGTGCACCGTGCCCGCACTGGGCGCGGGGCGATACAGGTTGACGTCGAGTTCGAGCGTCACCGGGACGCGTGGGCCCATCACCAGCGAGGCCAGCAGGCCGGCGACGGTGTCGGCCCAGGTCGCGAGCACCGAGGTGCGGAGGATGTCGGTGCCGGGCACATGCATCTCGGGGGTGATCTCCGCGGTGCCGTGGAGTTCCTCGCCCACCCGCCGGGTCACGAATGCCAGTTCGCGAATGATCTGTCCGTGCTTGTCCAGGCTGCCGGTCACACTCGTCACGATTTCTCCTCGAATACGCCGACCGCTCTGGCATCGCGGCGCGCAAACTGATCCCAGAGTTCGATGAATTAAACTAGATCGAATTGAATCATTAGTCAATTTTTTGAACATTCAGAGTTCGGCGGGCCGTGGCAGCGATAGGCCTCTCGTCGAGGTCGAACCGAGGCGCCGGTCTGGATCGGGAACCGGGCGAGCACTGGTCTTGGGCTCGGCCGCGTGAGGCGCCGAGTTGGCGCTGTCCGATGTCGATGTGAGCGGGCTCGCGAAAACCGCGCGGCTCGTGAAAGCGGCAGGTGCGCAAGTTCATACCGAGATGGTCGACGTGGCCGACCGTGTCGCGGTCGCCCGATGGACTTCGGAGGTGATCGTACGGTTCGGCACCGTCCATCAGGTCGTTCCACCGTGATCATCGCCGAGGCGTTCTCGCGCACCGATCAACGACTCCAACGAACTCGCCTGGAAGGGGCTGACGGCTACACATTCACCGCCGACTTCATCGCCTGGGCAGCGAGGCAGGCCGCCGCGGCAGAGGTGCGCGGCACCGGAGCACTCGACCCGGTCACCGCATTCGGCCTCGACCATCTGACGCACGGCGCGGCCGGCGCGGGACTACGCCATATCCCGACCATCTCGTGAGAACCCACGATTACCGATGCGCTCAGGCCCCAATCCGCTGATCATCACCGGATGTCTGGTCGTTCTGGTGGTCGGTGTGTGGCTGACCCGACCGGCCCGGTCATGTCAGACCAGTGCCGCGCCGCCGTCTATCGCGAGCGTGGTGCCGGTGACGTAGGCGTTGGCCACGACGAAGAGATAGGCCGATGCGGCTTCCTCGGCGGTGCCGACACGCCGCGTGAGCAGTTCGGACCCGGCGCCCCGGAGGAAGGCCTCCGGGTCCGAGACAGTACCGTCCCACAGTTCGGTGCGGATCACACCGGGCTGGATCACGTTGACGCGCAGGGGGGCGAGTTCGACGGCGAGTGCCCGGGACAGGGCCTCGATTCCGCCGGTGATACCTGCCGCCAGCGCGGTACCGGACAGCGGGCGGATCGCGAGGACGCCGGAGCTGAAAGTGATCGAGCCGCCGTCGCGCAGCCGCGGTGCGGCGTACTTGGCGGAGAGGAACGCGCCCCAGAAACGGCGTTCGAAGACGGCCCTGGCCTCCTGTGGGGTGGTGTCGACCACCGGCTTGATCAGCAGAGATTCACCCGCGGTGTAGACGAGGTGGTCGAATTCCCCGATCTGCTCGAAGAATTCGGCGATGGCGTCGCCGTCGGCGACGTCCAAGGGTCGGCCTTCGGCCGGAGCGCCGAGTCGCTTCGCCGCGGCGTCCACGCGGTGCTGATTACTGGAGGCGACCACGACGTCCGCCCCGGCCGCCGCTGCCTGTCGGGCTACCGCGAAACCGATGCCGGAGGTTCCACCGATGATCACGATCTTCTTACCAGCCAGAGACATGGGATCCATTCCTTCGTCGATGCAGTGCCGATTCGGCAACTGACAAGCCAAAACATACGCCTGCACATCGAGATGATGAATGCCTTGAAGTCTTGATTCCATGTCATATCGTCTTGTCAGGTGGGAGTTAGAGTGGTGCTGTGGACATCCTCAGCGACACCCTCGAAGTCCTGCGCACGGGTCGCCCGATGGTGACACGCACCGACGCGCACGCCCCGTGGGCCCTGACGTTCCAACCCATCTCTGGAGCCGGATTCCACGTGGTCGTGGAAGGGCACGGCCATGTGCTGCCACCGCACGGCCGACCGCTCGCGCTCGGGCCCGGCGACATCGTGTTCTTGCGGCGCGGCAGCGGGCACACATTGTGCGACGTGCCGGGCCGTGAGCCGGTGGACTTCGTGCCCGAGCGTGTGGACCGTTCCTCGCCGATCGGCCAGGTCACCGTGGACGGCCCGGGCCCGCGCACGGTGCTGGTGTGCGGCGCCTACGCGATCGACGTCGATCGTCCGCATCCGCTGTTCAGCGATCTACCGGAGCTCATCCACCTGCCCGCGGTTCCCGGCCGCCACCCGGTGCTGCGCTCGACGGTCGATCAGCTGTGCGCCGAGTTCCATGCGCCGCAACCGGGCTCGGACGCGGTCGTCACGGCGCTTGTCGATCTACTGCTGCTGTACATCCTGCGGTCGTGGTACGCCGAACTACCGAAGGAGCAGACGCGGGGTTGGGCGGCCGCGCTGACCGACCCGGTAGTCGCCCCGGCCCTGAAGGCGATCCACGACGATCCCGGCCATCCCTGGACCGTGGAATCGCTGGGTATCCGAGCCGGGCTGTCCCGTGCGGCGTTTGCTCGCCGCTTCGCCTCGGTGGTCGGCGAGCCGCCGTTGACGTACCTGACGAACTGGCGGATGGCCACCGCGGCGCGGTTGCTGCACCGATCGCAGACCCCGCTGAGCGCGATCGCGCAGCACACGGGGTACACCTCGGAATTCGCCTTCGCCAAAGCTTTCAAACGACATTTCGGATCGGCGCCCGGGGCCTACCGCAAGCAGGTCACGACGGCAGGCGAGGAACCACGCGGAGACAACGGACGGTGAGACAGCGCCGAGTGACGGTCTCGGACATCAGGGCGAAGCCGAAGCGACGAAGCACGCGCGCCCGCCCTGCTTCGATGAGAGATGTTGCTGGGGAAGAGATTCGATGCCTTCGACCACGTCCTCGAAGCGTCGGGATCGAATCGGTGTGGTGAACAGTGCTCGCGAGGAGAGCGTCCACGACCAGTACTACCCGTCACCACAAGTCAGCCACACACCGTCGAGATTCACCTCGACACCCTGGGCAATTCTTACTCTCTGCATCGAATTCACCGGTCCGACATCACATGACGTCGGACCGAAGCTTCCGGGAGCCGAATGGATCAGGGGGATGAGGAAGTGCAATCGTGCGCCGAGCCATCGGCACACGAACCGGATTCCTGGCTCGGTCATGCGGGTTCGGTGACGATCGTCGCGACTTCGGCCATCAGCCTCGGGATATCGCTGTGCTCGTGGGCGAGCACCCATTCCACGATCTGCAGTGTCGCTTCGATGACCGGGCGGACGCGTGCGAGGCGACGGACTGCGAATCCGTTCAGCAATGCGTCATCGAGCACGTCGTTGCCGAGCAGGAGTTCTGCCAAGACCTGGGCGTCCTCGAGCGCCATGGCAGCCCCTTGAGCGACGGTTGGCGGGCAGGTATGCACGGCGTCACCGATGAGTACGACCCGGCCACGGTGCCAGGGGCCTTCGGCGAGATAGGACTCGAACCATGTGTAGTGGACACGCGAGGTCTCGGTCAGGGTCGGGTGTATCACATCCCAGGGGCCGTGGTACTTCTCTGCGAATCGACGCATGACAGCGAGGCGTTCGTCGGCGGTGAGGGCCGTGCGGTCTTGGGCGTCCTCGGTGAAGAACGCATACATTTCGTGCTCGTTGATAGGGCCGAAGCCTGCGATGTAGGAGGGGCCGCCGTAGCAGACCTCGGTGTGCGTGATCGATTCCGGTCGCGGGACGATCGCTCGCCACGCGCCTAGGCCGGTACTTCGAATCTCGGCGTCGATTCCGAGATATCGCCTCGTGTGGGAGCGGACGCCGTCGGCGCCGATCACCAGGTCGTAGGTGCCCACCGAGCCGTCCGAGAAATGTGCTGTGACCGAGTCCGGCTGCTGCACCAGGTCGGTGAAGGTGAGTCCGGTACGTACCCGGATCGGCAGTTCCGCGACGCGTTCGATGAGAATACGCGCGAGGGTCGGTCGATCGATGCCGAGGGTGGCGGGCAGATCCGGTCCACCGGTGCGTGTGGAGGGAACCCGGGCCAGCAGCGTGCCCTCGGCGTCGGGAGCTCGCAGGCCGAGCCAATCTTCCTGGACGTATCCGGCTCGGCTGATTCGCTCCCAGATTCCGAGTTGGTTCAGGACTCGCAAGGCGTTGCCTTGCAGAGTTATTCCTGATCCCAAGGCCGTGATGTCGGGGTTGATCTCGATCAGATCGACCGTGACGCCCGCTTCGGCGAGCAGGATCGCACCGGCGGCGCCGGCAGTGCCACCGCCGACGACCAGGACGTTGTTGATTGCAGGCATCGTTGCCCTTCCTCCAGGCAGGGTGGTTCTGGTGGAACCGGGTCAGGACTCGTAGGGGTGAACGGCTTCGTTCGGCTGGAATCGGAATTTGTGGCCCCACATCTCCGGTCGCTTGCCTTTGCGCAAGTTGATGAACAGGGGTGACCTGCGTTCCAGATCATCGATTTCCAAACCGCCCCATCCGTATTCGATGAAGAAGCCGGCCGGGGAATGGAGGTAGTAGGAGATGACTTGGTCGCCGATATGGCGCCCCAGATTCATCAGCAGGTCGGGGCACTCGTCGCCACCGAGTACATCGAAATAGGAGTATCCGACGTCGTCGAAACTTTTCGACTCGAGGTACACATGGTGCAATCCGAGTGAATTCGGTACTTCCACGAAGGCGACGCTGTGGTGGCGGGGATTAGCTCGCAGGAACCACATTTCCCCCATGGGCGGGTTGAGGGTGATGATGTCACTGGTCTGAAAGCCCATCGCGTCGAGGTGGAAGTCGACGGCCTTGCGTACGTCGGGTACCGCGAAGACCACATGCCCCAACCCTTGGTCGCCGGTGACGAATCCGGCGTGCGGACGCGGTGGGTTCCAGTCCCGATACCCGGATTCCTGGTAGCAGAAAAGTTCGTACGGTTGTCCGAAGGGGTCCTCGAATCGCACCAACTTGTCGACTCCGCGGGATGCGGCGACCTCGATGTCCGCGAATTCGGGCTTGGCGCCGGCCTTCTCCAGGCGAGCCATGGCAGCATCGAGATCGCGGTGTGAGAGGACCTCCCACCCTACATAGGCAAGTTTGTGTTGTTCGCCGGGATGAAGGGAGAGTCGATAGTCGGCTTCATCGATCTTGACCCGGACCGCCCCGTCGTCTCCATCGGGGCCGAGCATGCAGCCGAGTACCTCGGGGGCCCAGGTGCGCCATTTTTCGTAGGTCGGGGATTCGATTCCCACATAGCCGAGCTTCGCGATTTCGCTCATGCCTTATCTCCTATGGTGTTTCGCCACAATGTGACGCAAGTCCTAACAACGACCGTATGGCTCGGGGAGGTGGTCGCGGAAATAATTGTTTTCGATTGCTCGCATTCGAGATTCGAGATGGTTCGTCAAAGGTCCAAGGTCAGGTGATGGTCGGCGGCCCTGGATACACAGGTGACGACCTGTGAGCCGGCGTCGCGTTCTGCGCGCGTCAGGATGGAGTCGCGATGCTCGACTCGGCCGCTGAGCACCGCTACGACGCAGGCGCCACAGATGCCGGCGCCGCACGAGAATGGCACATCGATTCCGTTGGCGCGAAGGGCGGTGAGCAGCGAGGTTTCAGCGGGTACGTGAATTCGCTCGCCGCGCCGAGCGAGCAGGACGTCGCATGACGGGCCGCCCGTACGCGATGGTGCGTCGAACCGTTGTCGGTGCAGGCTCACCCTCGGATGCTGTGCCGCGGCGACTTCGGCTCGGTCGACCAGATTGCTCCCGCCACAGACGTATACGGCCGCGCCCGGGGCGGCTGCGGCGAAGGTGCGATCGAGGTCGTACTTCGACACGACTGTCGCACCCGGGCCGAGAGATGACACTTCCTCGTGCAACGGGCCTTCTTCGTCATCACGCGACATGTAAACGAGTGACCACGGGTAGATGCGCGCAGCGGCGATCGCTCGTGCCATGGGTAGTAGCGCGGCGATCCCGGCGCCGCTGGCGAGGAAGGCGAAACTGCTCGCGCCGACGAGCCGGAACCGGTCGTGAGGTCCGCGGCAACCGATTCGATCGCCGGGCGCGAGATGGTCGTGAATGTATCGCGAGGCGCTGGCTTCGGTGCTGTTCTGGTGGAAATGCTCATGTCGCACCAGTACGCGCCACCGAGTTCGATCGGCGGGATCACCGCACAGCGAATAGGGACGGATCCGGCTCTGCGGTAACACGAGGTCGATATGCGCACCCAGAGGCCACGCGGGTAGGTCGGTGCCGTCCGGCGAGCTGAGGACGAGTTCGACCATTCGATCGGCGACTGTGCGCTTGGCCAGCACTACCAGGTCGAGCATCATGGGTCAGCGGGGTAGTGACTGCGGATGGCCACGCCGGTTCCGGCCGCGGGAACCTGGTTCACGGCTGTCGTCGCATCGGCCGGGGGCGGATGTCACGCGGTGACCTCGAGATGTGCGGGAGCGGGGAGTGGCCCGAGTAGCGCGGTTCCGTTTCCGCTGCGGATCGCCGCCTCGGACGTGGCATCCAACGCGGCCGCGGCGAGACGATCGAGTGGGTCTTCGACGCCCATATCGAAGGGATAGTCGGTGCCGATCAGGACACGTTCGGCACCGACCGCCGATACCAGGGCGCGCAGCCCGTCCGGTGTGTAGACCAGCGAATCGAACCACAGTCGGGGTAGGTAGGAGCTTGGTTCATCGCAGCAGGTATGCGAGTCGGGGCGTGCGTGCCAGGCATGGTCACCGCGTCCGAGATAGTACGGTAGATAGCCGCCGCCGTGGGCAGCGAGGATCCGCAGTCCCGGATGGCGGTCGAGCAGGCCGGAGAAGATCAGATGCGAGAGTGCGATGGTGGTTTCCATCGGCTGTCCGATGATGTTGGAAAGGTAGGCGGTGGCGAGGCGTTCACCCAGGGTGCACCCCCAGGGGTGGATGAAGACGACGGCGCCGAGTTGCTCAGCCCTGCTCCAGAACGGTTCCAACAGCGGATCCGCCAATCCCCGTCCCGCCACATCGGTCGATACCTCGACGCCGCGCAGCCCGTTGGCCATGGCACGGGTGAGTAAAGCCACCGCGAGGTCGGGGTGCTGTAGCGGTACGGTGCCCAGTCCGATCAGTCGATCCGGGGCGGCGGCGCAATGGGCGAGTACGCCCTCGTTGGTGAGTTGACCGAAACGGTCCGCGACGGCTCGGTCCGCCCAGTAATGGTGCATGGGCATCGGGCTGACGAGTTGGATGTCGATGCCGGAAGCATCCATTCTCGACAGTCGGGCTAAGGGATCGGTGAGTGCGGGCGTGAGCGCCACGATCTGTTCGCGGTTGACCGCGGCGGAGGTGACCCCCGCTCCGCGAGCATCCTCGGCGCGTTGCCGGATGAATCCGGGCTCGTCGGCCAGTACGGCGTCCGCGGCGGAAATTACGACATGAGCGTGGACGTCCAGGGTCGGGTTCATCGGATGATCTCCGTGACGCAGGTGTTGTGTTGGCTGCCCAGCCCGGTGATGGAGGCCTCGATGAGGTCCCCCGGGCGTAACCAGCGCTGCCACCGTCCCCCGTTTCCTGCCGGGCTACCGGTAAGTATCAGATCGCCGGGATACAAGGTGGTCGCCGCCGACGCGGCAGCGATCAGAGTGGGGACGTCGAAAAGCAGGTGATCGGCGGTATCCTGTTGTTTGCGTTCGCCGTTGAGATCCAGAGTCAATTCCAGATCGCGATAGTCGCCGACGAGTTCGGCGGGTACGACGAACGGTCCGGTGGGAAGGAAGGTCGGACGGTTCTTGGCTCGCATCCAGTCCCCGCCGAGCGGTTGGTGTTCGACCGGAAATTGGAGGTCGCGCGCGCTGATGTCGTTGCACACCGTGTAGCCCGCGACGTAGTCCATTGCCCGCTCGCGTGTCACTCGCCGCGCGGTCGCGCCGACGACGATCGTCAGCTCCACTTCCCAGTCGACCTGAGCGGATTCGGGCGGCAGGAGTACATCGTCGTCGGGGCCGCAGATGGCCGCGGGCAGGCCGGCGAAAAAGAACGGGCTGCCGATGCGCGCTCGCTCGTCCATCATTTCCTCGGCGGCGCGGCGCAGCTCGTCCGGTGAGCGCTCGTCGTCGGCCGCGCGTCCCGAAATCATGATCTCGGCGACATGGGTGCGGTAGTTCGCGCCTGCCTGAAAGATCTGACGCGGCTCGAGAGGAGCCTGTACGCGGAGCTCCGAC
Source organism: Nocardia noduli (assembly GCF_019038455.1). NCBI lineage: Bacteria > Bacillati > Actinomycetota > Actinomycetes > Mycobacteriales > Nocardiaceae > Nocardia > Nocardia noduli. The sequence goes on along the minus strand of NZ_JAFMPL010000005.1, from coordinate 50,812 downwards.
AGAGGAATTCCGTCGGCGCCGAGAGCGGACTCGACCAGGTCGGGCAATCGTGACCGGACGAATTCCCAGTTCTCCAATAGGCTTCGCACCGTTGCGGGGCCCTTGACCAACCGGTCGGGCTCGAAACGTAGCACTCGGTCTCCGGTGATCAGCCCAGCGAACTGGTCGATCCCGTCGGTGAACGTGCCGAGGGCGTAACCCTCTACCCAACGCGTCACTGGGCGCTCCTCTCGCTCTGAGATCGACGCTAGTGACTTGAGGCACAGGCCCGGAAATAGTCTCTCTGAATACGAGGTATACGAGTCAGTTGGTCGATGCGGGATCGAGGGCTTCGCTGTGGGCGGTGGAGAGGAGTTGTTCGCGCAGCCAGCGATGCCCGGGATCGGCGTCGTGACGTGAGTGCCAGTAGGCGGATTGGCGCAGCGGCCGGAATTCGATGTCCGGTTCCAGCAGCGTGATTTCGGCGGCGGCCGCGACGCGACGGCCGAGCCGCTCGGGCACGACGGTGACCAGTTGGGTTCGGGCGAGCATGAATGGGAGGAGTGTGAAGTTGGTGACGGTGGCCTCGACCCGTCGTGGGATGCCTGTCTGCTCGAGATCCTCCTCGATGACGCTGTACCCGGCGGGTGGTTCATAGGCCAGATACGGATATTCCGACAGCAGCTCTGCCGACAGTCGCTCACCGGCGCATGGATGCTCGGCCCACACGGCTCCGACGAATCTGTCCGACAGCACCGGGATACTGGAACATTCGATGAGGCGATCTATCCCGGTCAACCGATCGGGCAGGATCGCGAGGTCCACTTCGTCGCGGCGCAGGGCGTTGAGGTATCTCTCGTGTATCGACGTCAAATTCAATCTGATGTCGGGCGCCAGGCTCGCGATCCTGCCCAGTAGCGGCCGGATCAGTACGACGCCGATGTAGTCGCTCGCGCACAGAGTGAACACGCGACGGTTCGATGCCGGGTCGAATTCTGTCGGACGCACGATCGTCTGCTCGATGGTGGCGAGGACATCGCGCACCGGTTCGATCAGCGACTCCGCGCGGGGCGTCAGCCGCATGTGTCTGCCCTGCTTGATCAGCAGCGGGTCGCCGAGAACCCTGCGTAGCCGTGACAAAGCGGTGCTGGTGGCGGGCTGGGTCATGTGTAGCCGTTCGGCGGCACGGGTGACATTTTGCTCGCGCAGCAGCGCGTCGAGAACAACGAGAAGATTCAGGTCGACTTGTCCGAGCTTCATCAGTCACCACCAACCACTCCGACGGCTGTGTCGCCGTCACGCATCTGTGTGAGCCGTCACAGTACCCGACAGTCGGAGGCTTACCGCCGTGCCGAGAGCGGGTATGCGCTGCATTTATGCCTGACAACCGCGCTGTGTATTTCCGCGGTGATCGGGGACTCCCTAGCATCGGAACGCGAGATGACAAGGAGGTCGCTATGAGGTCTGCTCCGGGGCAACGCGCCCGAGTACTGGTCACCGACTACACCTGGCCGGATCTCGCGATCGAAACCGATGTGCTCTCCGGTGTCGACGCGGACGTGATCGTCGCCGAGCGCGGCGATGCCGATGAGCTCGTTCGGCTCGCCGAGGACGTCGACGCCATCCTCACTTGCTTCGCGAAGGTGCCCGCCGAGGTACTCGACGCGGCACCGCGCTGTCGCACCGTGGCACGCTACGGCGTAGGCGTGGACAACATCGACGTCGCGCACGCGACCCGGCTCGGCATTCTGGTCAGCAACGTGCCGGACTACTGCGCGGAGGAAGTCGCCGACCACACGCTGCTACAGGTTCTCGCTCTGGCGCGCAAGCTGGTTCCACTGACACGGCAACTCGCCGCGGGAGACTGGGACGGCAAGTCGGTCGGCACACCGATGCGATTGCGCGGCAAGGTATTCGGCCTGGTCGGCCTCGGCGTGATTGGGCGGGCCCTGGTGCCGCGAGCCCGAGCACTCGGGATGGATGTTGTGGCCCTGTCCCGATCCGGCGCCGTGCCCGTCGGTGTGCGTGTGGCCGGGTCGCTCGCCGAATTGCTCGCTGTGGCCGACATCGTCTCGCTGCACGTTCCCCTCACCGCCGACACGCACCATCTCATCGGCGCTCCCGAGCTGAGCGCGATGAAGTCCACCGCGCTACTGCTCAACACCGCGCGGGGACCGCTGGTCGATACCGGCGCTCTGGTCGACGCGCTGGTTGCCGGAGAGATCGCCGGAGCGGGATTGGATGTCACCGACCCGGAACCACTTCCGCCCCACCACCCGTTGCGCACGCGCGACGATGTCGTGCTGACCCCACACATCGCGTTCTCCTCGGACGGCTCGCTTGCTGAACTGGCTCGTCGCGCCGCCACCAATGTCGCCGATGTGCTGCGCGGACGCCTGCCGGGGGATGTCGTGAATCCCGATGTTCTGTCCAGCTCTGCGCTGCGCGCGGACCTGGAGCCGCGGTCGTGACCGCGGCTGCCACCGACAGCAGGGCGCTGACAGTCCATCTGCTCGAACGCGGACTGATCGACGCCGATGACGATATCGACATCAGACCACTGACCGGGGGCGTCTCCAACGATGTTGTCGCAGTGCGGGGGCAACGGTGCGATTTCGTGGTCAAACGCGCGCTCGACCGACTGCGGGTCGAGCAAACCTGGCTCGCCGATCCGGCCCGGCTCGATACCGAAGGCCGGGCATTGCGAGTCGCCGGGAGTGTGATCGCGGATCGGGTGCCACGGGTTCTCGATCTCGATGACGGATACCTGGTGATCGAGCGGGCCCCGCACCGCTGGCGCACGTGGAAAGAAATGCTGCTCGATGGTGTCGTGCACCAGCACATCGCCGAGCAACTGGGTCGCGCTCTGGGGATCTGGCAGCGGGAGACGGCCGGGAATGCCGTCGTCGCCGCCGATTTCGCCGATCGCACCGCGTTCGTGCAACTGCGCCTTGACCCGTTTCACCGTGCTGTTCGCGATCGCCATCCCGATCTCGCGGTCCCGATCGACCGGACCGTCTCGGCGATGGATCAGGCGGCGGTATGTCTGGTGCACGGGGACTACACCCCCAAGAACGTGCTGGTCGACCCGGACGGGGCTGACCTGTGGGTCATCGACTGGGAAGTCGCCCATCTCGGAGATCCGACCTTCGACCCGGCCTGGATTCTCGGGCACCTGCTGCTCAAGACTCTGCATCGCCCCGTGGTGGCACCGGGATACGCGGCCGCGGCTCGAGTTTTTCTGGATGCGCTCACTCGAACACACGATGCCGCGATCGACCTCGATCCGGAACAGCTCATCCGTCAAACCGGCTGCCTGCTGCTGGCAAGGGTCGATGGCAAGAGTCCTGTGGAGTACCTCGACGACGCCGCCCGCGACCGTGCCAGGACATGGGCGCGCCGCCTTCTGATGAATCCACCCGTAACCGTCACCGATATCTGGGAGCTCTCTTCATGACCGATACCACCATCACCGGCCTCTTCGCCTGGGAGGCCTTGGATTCGAGAGGAAAGCCCACGGTGGGGTGCGAGGTGCGGCTGTCGGGAGGCGCAAAGGGGGAGGCGACGGTGCCCTCGGGTGCTTCGACGGGGCGCCACGAAGCACGCGAACTCCGTGATGGGGGAGTGCGGTACGGCGGCAATGGTGTTCGCGGTGCGGTCGCGAACGTGATGGGCGAGATCGGCGATGCCGTTCGTGGGCTCGACGCCGTCGACCAACCAGCCGTCGACGCCGCTCTGCGCGCCGCCGACGGTTCGGTGGACCTCGGAAGGCTGGGCGCGAACGCTGTTCTCGCTGTTTCGGTGGCGAATGCGGTGGCCGCCGCGGACGCCAGGAGGCTTCCGCTGTATCGAGCGGTAGCAGAGCCGGGCGCCGCGCCCCTGCTACCGTTGCCGATGATCAATGTCATCTCCGGTGGCGCCCATGCCGGACGCTCGATCGACGTGCAGGACTTTCTCGCCGTCCCGCTGGGCGCGACATCGTTTGCCGAGGCCGTGGAGTGGTCTGCGCGCGTACGGGCGGGGACCGCCGAGGTTCTCGCCGATCGCGGGCACAACGTGGCCCTGGTCGCGGACGAGGGCGGGCTCGGTCCTCGGCTGCCGAGCAACCGTGCGGCATTGGATGTGCTGATCGAGGGCATCGTCCGCGCTGGATTGCGCCCGGGCGACGATATCGGAATCGCCATCGACGTCGCAGCGACACAGTTCCACCAGTCCGACGGCCGCTACCTACTGGCCGCCGAGCGGCGCGAACTGGACGCGGTCGAACTGGTCGCGGAACTCGTCGGCTGGTGTGCGCACTATCCGATCGTCTCTGTGGAAGACGCACTCGCCGAGGATGACTGGGACGGATGGCGCCACGCGACCGAGCATCTCTCCGGCAGGCAACTTCTCGGTGACGATCTGTTCGTCACCGACCAGCGACGCCTGCGTCGCGGCATCACCGAAGGCGTCGCCAACGCGGTTCTGGTCAAGCCGAACCAGACCGGCACCCTCGATGACGCCCGCGGCGTCGTTCGTCAGGCACACGCCGCCGGCTATGCCACCGTGCTGTCGGCTCGGTCCGGGGAGAGCGAGGACAGCTGGCTGGCCGACCTGGCCATCGGTTGGCGCACCGGGCAGATCAAGGTCGGCTCGACGACCCGCTCCGAACGCACGGCCAAGTGGAACCGGATACTGCGGATCGAGGCCGAGCTGGGCGCCGAGGCCGAGTACCTCGGCGCGGCAGCTTTGGCTTTCAGCGGTATCGGGTAGAGCCTGGCTCGGCCGACCCGTGCCGACCATGGTGTGGCTGTTCGCCGGACGGTGAGTGCGACATATTTCGGAACGGCGATGGCCCGATCGTCTGCGCCTAGAGTGCTGCGAGTCCCGCTTCGGCCACGGTCTGGTCCTGCTCACCGGAGCCGCCACTGACGCCGAGACCGCCGACGACGACTCCGTCGCGAGTGAGGGGCACGCCGCCAGCGAAGATGGTGACGCGTCCGGCGTTGGTGGCGTGGATTCCGAAGAACTGCTGTGTCGGTTGGGAATTGTCGCCGAGATCTTTGGTCTGGATGTCGAAGGCGCGGGAGGTCCACGCCTTGTTGATCGAGATGTCGATGCTGCCGATCCAGGCTCGGTCCTGGCGGACGTGGGCGATGAGATTGCCACCGGCGTCGACGACGGCGATATTCATGGGCTGGCCGATCTCGATGGCTCGCTTTTCCGCGGCGGCGATGATCGTAAGAGCCTCGGCGAGGGTCAGTGCTGACATGAGGGTTCCTTGCTGTCCGGGTGGATTTCGGGCGTTGCCTGTTCAGGCCGTGATGTACCCGTTGGGGTCGAGGACGTATTTGGTGGCCGCGCCCGCGTCGAATTCGGCGTAGCCGCGGGGTGCCTCCTCGAGGGGGATCGCGGCGGCGTTGACGGCCTTGGCGATCTGTACCTTGTCGTGCAGGATGGCTTGCATGAGCTGACGGTTGTATTTCATGACCGGGCATTGGCCGGTGGCGAACGACAGGGATTTGGCCCATCCGGTGCCGAAACTCAGCGACAGAGATCCTGTTTTCGCCGCGGCGTCGGCCGCGCCCGGATCCCCGGTGACGTACAGCCCGGGAATGCCGATGGAGCCTCCGGCCGAGGTGATTTCCATCAGAGAATTCAGCACGGTGGCGGGTGCTTCCTGCGCGGCTGCACCGTGCCCGTGGCCGCGGGCCTCGAATCCGACCGCATCGACCGCGGCGTCGACCTCCGGTACGCCGAGCAGTTGCTCGAGTTGGTCTTCGATGCTGCCTGCGCCGACATCGATTGTCTCGCAACCGAAGCTGTGTGCCTGGGCGAGTCGGTCGTTGTTGAGGTCGCCGACGATGACGACCGCCGCGCCCAGGAGTTGTGCGCCTGCGGCGGCGGCCAGGCCGACCGGGCCCGCTCCAGCGATGTATACCGTTGATCCGACGGTGACGCCCGCGGTCACCGCGCCGTGAAATCCGGTGGGGAAGATGTCGGACAGGGTCGTGAGGTCCAGGATCTTTTCCAGGGCTTGGTCACGGTCGGGGAATTTGAGTACGTTCCAGTCGGCGTAGGGCACGAGGACGTACTCGGCTTGGCCGCCGACCCAGCCGCCCATGTCGACGTAGCCGTAAGCACTCCCGGGGCGGTCCGGGTTGACGTTGAGGCAGATGCCGGTCTTGCCGGTCTTGCAGTTGCGGCACCGTCCGCAGGAGATGTTGAACGGGACCGACACGATGTCGCCGATCTCTACGAATTCCACGTCGGGGCCGATTTCGACTACCTCGCCGGTGATTTCGTGGCCGAGAACCAAGTCGATCGGTGCGGTCGTCCGTCCTCGCACCATGTGCTGGTCGGAACCGCAGATATTGGTCGCAACTGTTCTGAGGATGACCCCGTGGGGCAATTTCCGGCCGATGTTGGCCGGGTTTACACCGGGGCCGTCTTTCAGTTCGAACGTCGGATAGTCGATATCGATGACCTCGACGACGCCGGGACCTTTGTAGGCGACGGCCCTGTTTCCTGACATGGATGCTCCCTTTCTCGGTCGTGTGCTTTTCGGAGAATTCTGCTCCCCTCGATGAATCCTGGCCGACCTGTTCCGGTGGCGGGATCGCCATTCTGAACGGCCTCACCTACCCGAACGGGTAGTTCGAGTGCGGTCGCGGTGGTCCTAGAGTGGGCATGTGTCGCTTTCCGGACAGGCCGACTCCGCCGAGGCAGGCGAGGCGCGGCCGGTCGAGGTAATACCCGCCCGCTCGGAGATTGCGATGCTGCGCGGGTTGGTGACGATATCGGCCGCGCCGCTGGATGATGTCGCCGAATATCTGGCCGCGGTTCTGGCGAGCTGTATTCCGCATTCGGCTCTGATAGTCCATACAGCGGACGATGTCGCGCACCCGTTCAAGCAGTACGGGGACGAGTCCATCGTCGCCGGTGTGACGTTGTCCGAACTCGAGACGATCAGACACGGGTTGTCGCCGGGGGATATTCGGCGCTACGAGGCGCCCGTGGCCGGGCGACCCCGGCCGGTACTGGCGGTATCGGCCACAACCGGTGCGCTGCTCGTCGTGGTATCGCCGGTCGGGTCCGAGTTCGACGAACATTGCCGTCTGGTGTGGGAGATCGTCGCGCTGCGGATCCAGCAGCATGCCAGCGCGGCCTCTCCGAGTTACTTGATCGGCTCCCGGGCGTCGTCCCGGGTCCGCGCCGAGGCGACAGCCGAACTCGTCGACGTCCAGTCGACCACCCTGGAGTCGCTGCTGGCGGTGTTGCGATCGCCCGCGCTCGATGACCGAGTGGCGCGCCAGACCGCGACCAACCTGGCGGCCGAGGCGATGGTGAACCTGCGGACGACCAACGATCGACTGCGCGATTTCGCCGAGGAGCCGGTGACCACCGCGTTCGAGCGGTTACGCGACGACTTGCGCCCGCTGACGCGGTATCGCGACGTCGATGTCCAATTCGTGGAACCGCCGGTCGATGGACGCGCGTTGCCCAGCGAGGTCGCCCATGGGGCCCGGGCGGTAGTGCGGGGGGCGATCTTGACCGCGGTGGACCAGCCCGGGGTCACGCGGGTTCGTGTGCAATGGGATTGCGACGGGAAGAATCTCCTGATCAACGTGCGTGACGACGGCCCGGGTGATCTCTGCGCGGACAGTAGTCAGCTCCAGCCGCTGCGGCAACGCGTTCTCGCCCTCAACGGAGAGCTCGGGTTGACGGCCACGAGGGGTTGGGGTTGCGAGATCTCGGTGGTCATGCCGCTGGACCCACCACCGGTCCGCAGTGAGAATTCATCGCTGTGGGAGTTGGGTCCGCGCGAACTCGAAGTATTCGCCCACCTCGCGGCGGGGCTGCGCAATCGTGCGATCGCCGATCAGTTGGGGATCAGTGAGAATACGGTGAAATTCCACATCTCGAATATTTACCGCAAGCTCGGGGTGGGCTCCCGAGCCGAGGCCGCCGCGTGGCTGCTCGAAGCGAGAGTGCCGTTGACACCCGGTTTTCCCCCGCGGCATCTGTGACGTTCGGCTGACGTGGATGATCACGCGGCGGCGTGCCCACCGAGCGCCTCGACCTGTGGGTGACATCGGGACCGACCGGGTCGCTGAGCGGCGGTCGGTGCCGGGCGCTACCCGTGGGCGTGGGTAGCTGTCGTGCGACGTGCCGGATCAATGTGCGCAGGAAACGGTGCTCGGGCTCGTCGGTGAACAGTGGATGCCACCACATCGCCTGGGTCAGTTGTCCGAGATCGACGGGGCAGGGGTAGGCGTGCAGTCCTTCGTGCATGCCGGGGATGTCGAGCATGCGCCGGGGGATGAGTGCCATCCCGGCTACTGCCTGTCACGAGGCCGGGAACGGTCAGGAAGCTTTCGGTGATCACTTGCCCGTGCGGTTCGATGCCGAGCATTCGCAGTCGCCCCGCGGCCGGGGTCGACGCGGTTTGGCTGTGGTAGACCAGGACCCACGGCCGGTCACGAAGGTCGTCGGTGGTGAGTTCGTGCGGGGCGTGTTCGAGATCGGTGACCACGACCCAGTCGTCGTGGAAGATCGTCTCGTTCGGCAGATCGGTGACGAATCCGTGGGGGACGAGCAGCACATCGTGGGCGGTGAGCGTGTGCTCGGCGCGCGACCAGGTCGGGAATCGACGGTAGCCAGCGCAACCGGGCGCGCGGGGCCCGAATGCCGAGCAGTTCGGTGAGTGGTCGTCCCAGCAGTGCGGTGGTGTAGTCGCTCGTGAAGATCGAGTACTCGCGGGCGGTGTCGGTAGCTTCGAAGGTGCCCCGGGCCGCGAAGACTCTTTCGACACCGGTCAACGCGATCCTGGCGCGTTGGCGAAGGTCGACACCGAACGGGGTGAGTTGATACCGATTGCCGACACGATGCAGTGTCTCGTCGTCGAAGTGTCGTCGTAGCCTGGCGAGGGCCGCCGAGACGGCGGGCTGTGTGACCCCGAGGTGTTCGGCCGCGCGGGTGACGCTCTGATGGTGGACCACCGCGTCCAGCGTGACCAAGAGGTTCAGATCGAGGTTGGCCAGCGTGCGGTCGGACGGTCCACGCCTCGCCTCGCCTCGGCACCGTCACTCGAACCTTGAGCCATAAATGGAGCTTATGCCCGGCATACCCGAATTCGACTTCCCTGATAGTGGCCCAGGTCCCAGAGTGGAGTAGGTCACCAGTCGCCCGCTCCGCGGGCTTGCTCAGGGAAGTGATTCGATGCACCCCCTCTCTGTTCGGTCCGTCCTTGTCATCGGTGGCGGCCTCGCCGGTTCGGCTGCCGCGATCTTCCTGGCTCGTGCGGGCGTGCGGGTGGATCTCATCGAGACCAACGGCCGTGGTCACACCGTCGGTTCCGGTATCACATTGCAAGGCAACGCTCTTCGTGTACTTCGTGATCTCGGAGTCTGGGAACGAGCGGCCGCGCGCAGCGGGGGTTTCGACACCATCGGCATTCGCGCCACCGACGAGGCCGGGACACTTCTCGCGGAAATACCCGACAACCGCACCGGCGGTCCAGATCTGCCCGCCGCGGTGGGCATGCAGCGCCCGGTACTCACGGCTATACTGCACGACGCGGCGGAGACCGCGGGTGCGAATCTTCGCTTCGAGACACAGGTCGACAGTCTGGTCGACGGCGCCGACGAGGTCGAAGTTACGTTCGGCGACGGTTCTCGAACGCGCTACGACGTGGTGATCGGCGCCGATGGCCTCCGGTCGGCCACGCGCCGGGCACTCGGCTTCGACAGCGAACCGCGGCCGGTCGCGGCTGACCGATCCCGACGCGATCAATTACACCTGGTTCGAACAGCACGTGATCGACGGGCCGTGGAACCGGGCCGCGTCGTGCTGATCGGCGACGCGGCGCACGTGTGCCCGCCCACTCTCGCCCAGGGCGGGGCCCAAGCGCTGGAGGACGCTGCGGTGCTCAGCGAACTGCTCACCACCGAACCGGTCGATGAACAGTTGTGGCAGCGGTTCACCGAACGCAGGCTCCCACGCGCGAATGCCGTCGTGGAGGCGTCGGTGCAACTGGGCCGTTGGATGCTCGACCACGATCCCGACGCCGACGTTCCCGGCTTGATGGGTCGCATCGCCGCCCTCGTCACCGACCCGACCTGACCCTTCCAGCAGTGGAGTTCCGATGACCGGATATGCCCTGACCCACCTTCGGCACGTCGCGCTGGCGGTGCCCGACTTCGACAAACAGCTCGACTTCTACACCCATCAGTGGGGTCTGTCGGTCGCCGCGACCGACGGCGACGTCACGTACCTGGCGGCCGAGGGTTCGCCGGAGCAGTACGTCGTCCGTATCCGCCGCAGTATCGACAAGCGCCTGGATCCGGTCGTGTTCGGCGCCGCCGACCCCGCCGCGGTCGACGCCATCGCCGAGAAGCTCGGGCGCGGGGGAGCACGGCTGATCGGTGAGCCCGACCGGCTGCACACGCCGGGCGCCGGGTACGGCTTCCGATTCTTCGACAACGAAGGCCGCACGATCGAGATCTCCACAGAGGTCGAGGTTCGTTCGCACCGAAAAATCGAGGAAGGCGAGTCGATTCCGGTGAAGCTGTCCCACGTGGTCGTCAACTCTGCCGATCCGGAGTCCACCGTCGCCTTCTACGAGAACTATTTCGGCTTCCGGACCTCCGACATCCTGATGCATCCCCGCATGGGAGACATGATGTGGTTCTTGCGCACCAACGACCGGCACCATTCCATGGCCGTCGCGCGAGGCCCGCATCCCGCACTGCACCACGCCTCCTTCGAACTGCGCGGCATCCATGAATACATGCGCGGTACAGGCCGGATGTTGCGGACCGGGGTGGAGAAGATCTGGGGTCCCGGCAGGCACAAGGCGGGCGACAACACCTTCTCCTACTTTCTCGACCCCAACGGCAACACGATGGAATACACCACCGCACTCGAAGTGGTCGACGAGGACAGCTGGCATCCGCACCTCTACGACTTCACCCAGCCCGAAGTCGCCGACCAGTGGGGCACCGCCAACGCGCTGGACGAATTCGTCGCGGCGAAGTCGTTCAACGATCCCGACAAGGGACCGTCGCACCGCCGGTGTGAGTTCCGACCGGCCTATCAGAAAGGCTCGCAATGCGATTCGCCACCATCCGTTTCAGTGGATCGGCCCGCGCCGCCGTCGTCGCCGATGACCATGTACACCTGTTCCCGGACGGAACAAGGGTGCTGGATCTGGTCCGGAGCGGGCTCGAGGCGGCGCTCGATGCCGGGCACCGTGTCCTGGCCGATGCGCCGCCGCTACCGACCGATCAGGTCATTTTCGAGGCTCCGCTTCGTCCGCCGACGATCCGGGACTTCGTCACCTTCGAAGAACACGTCGAGGGCGTGCGCGCGGCCGTGCAGGACCGCGGTGGTGTACCCGAATCCTGGTACGTCGCACCGCATTTCTACTTCACCAACCCTTACGCCGTGAACGGGCCGGGCGCGGTGGTGTCGGCACCGCAAGGATGTCGGGAACTGGACTTCGAACTCGAGGTCGCGGCGGTGGTGGGAGCGGCCGGTCGTGACCTGAGCGTCGAGCAGGCCACCGAACACCTGTTCGGGTACACGATTCTCAACGATTGGTCGGCTCGCGACCTGCAACGCGTCGAGATGCAGGTGGGCCTGGGCCCGGCCAAGGGCAAGGACTTCGCCAACACGCTGGGCCCGGTACTGGTGACCGCCGACGAGTTGGCGCCGCGACTGGATTCCGACGGGTTCCTGCCACTGCTGTGCACCGCACATGTCAACGGTGTCGAGGTGGGCCGCGACGTGCTCTCCAACATGGGGTGGACCTTCCCGGCGATACTGGCCTACGCCTCACGCGACACCGTGATCGCGCCGGGCGATGTGCTCGGATCAGGCACTGTGGGCAACGGTGGCTGCCTGGCCGAACTCTGGGGTCGCCGAGGCCGCCTGGATCCGCCGCCGCTGCGCGCGGGTGACACGGTGAGCCTGACCGTCGACGGTATCGGCACCCTCACCAACACGGTGGGCGCACCCGCGCCGCAGGCATTGGCCCTGCCCGGTGCGCGGCGTCGGGATCGCGCCCGGCACCGTGCCGAGACTGCGGCGACTCGATGACAGGCTCAGCTCCGACCGTGGTCGTGACCGGCGCGGCGGGTGGAATCGGCGCCGCGATCGTGGCGCGACTCACCGGCGACTACCAAGTCGTCGCGCTCGATCACGCCGCCGGGCCCGGCGTGCGTGCCTTCGATGTCACCGAGGGCGAGAATCGGAAGCGATTGGCCGCGTCCCTACCGAATCCGGTGCACGGCCTGGTCAACTGCGCGGGTGTGACCCGACGCGCGCGGCTGCCCGAGGTGACGGTCGCGGATATGACCGACACCTACGCGGTGAACGTGCTCGCACCCCTACTCGCCATCCAGGCCCTCGCGCCCCGGATGCGGCCGGGCTCCTCGATCGTGAACATCGGTTCGATCGCCGCGCTCACCGGCCACTACCCGGTGGCCTACACCACCAGCAAGTGGGCATTGCGGGGACTGACCCACACCGCGGCATTGGCGCTGGGAGAACAGGGAATTCGAGTGAACATCGTGCACCCCGGCTTCATCGACACCCTGGTGACAGCGGGAGCGCCCGCCGCGTTCCGATCGGCATCGATCGGCGAGACCGCGCTCGGCCGTGCCGGTGCCGCCGAAGAGGTCGCGGCGACCGTGCGGTTCCTGCTCGGCGCCGATTCCGGCTACATCACCGGCAGTGAACTCACCGTGGACGGCGGGGCGACCTCTCACGGAGGGGCCAAATCGATCTCCGATGCGTTGCGGACAGCGCCCACCCCGATATGAAACCGAGGACCGATATGGCTGACACCGAAAACCTCAGGGCAACTGATGAACTGGACCGCACCGATCCGGAGGGGGCGATCGCCGAGGCGGCTCGTCGCTGCTCGAACTGGGGACGTTGGGGCGACGACGATGTGTACGGCACCCTGAACTTTCTCGACGACCCCGCGCGGGTCCGCGCCGGTGCGTTGATCCGACAAGGGCGCAGCTTCAGTTTGTCGCAGCGCTTCGACATGGACGGCCCGCAGAAGGGCTGGCGTCGGCGCACCAATCCGGTCCACACGATGCTGGACACCGGCACCGATGCCGAAGCCGGCATCCAGGGTTTCCCGCACGGTATCGGTGGAGCCGACGATGTGGTCGCCATGCCGCTACAGTGCTCCACCCAGTGGGACGGGCTGGGCCATATCTTCGACCACGGCCGCGCCTGGAACGGTCGCCGCGCCGGGGAAGTGGTGACCTCGGGCGGGGACGCGGTAACCGGAATCGAAACCGTGGCCGATCGGATCGTCGGCCGCGGGGTCCTGCTCGACGTCGGACGCGCTATCGGCGTGGACGCGGAATTGCCGGACGGGTTCGCCATCACCGCCGACCATCTCGAGGAAACGATCCGGGCGCAAGGCGCGACCGCCACCGTCGGGCGCGGCGACATCGTCTGCGTGCGCACCGGCCAACTCGCGCGCACCCGACGTGAGGGATGGAACGACTACGCGGGTGGCCCCGCGCCGGGCTTGTCGTTCACCACCGCGGATTGGTTGCACCGCAGCGAGATCGCCGCCATCGCCACCGATACGTGGGGTTTCGAGGTACGCCCCAACGAATTCGACAACGCCTTCCAACCCCTGCACCAGGTGGTGATACCCAACATGGGCCTGTTCATCGGCGAAATGTGGGATCTGGACGCGCTGGCCGAGCACTGCGCTGTCGACGGCGTCTACGAGTTCTTCCTGACCGCCGCGCCTCTGCCCGTCACCGGGGCGGTCGGCGCGCCGGTCAACCCGATCGCGGTCAAGTGAGCCCGTCGTCGCGGAGCACAGGCCGCCTTGCCGGGAAGGTCGCGGCGATCACCGGCACCGGAAGCGGCCAGGGCAGGGAAGCGGCACTGCGCTTCGCCACCGACGGCGCGCTCGTACACCGGATGCGATCTCGACGCCGAGGCGGCCGCGGCCACTGTGGACCTGGTCGCGGCGACGGGCGCGACGATGCGCAGTTCCCGTCCGCTCGACCTCACCGATGATGCGGAGGTGCGCGAATGGATCGACGGCATCGGTGCCGCGCACGGACGCATCGGTGTCCTGTACGCCAACGCGGGACTTGCCACGTTCGCGCCGGTCCCCGATATCACCCCCGAGAATTGGCGATTCGTCATCGCGAACGAGGTGGATTCGGTATTTCTGCCGTTGCGCCATGCCTGGCCGCACCTGAATCACGACGAGTAAAGGACGATTTCCGTGTTCGAATATTTTCCCGGTAACTACGTCTGGAACCTCAGTGTCGTCGCGGCACTGAACAGTGGCGGCTACATCGATGAGGTGGATCGGGCCTGCAGGCCGATCCGCGAGGCCGCGAACCGTGGTGAGGACGCGGGCACCGACGAATTCCTGGCCTCGTGGACCGCCGTCGTCGACGCCCTCGTCATCGCCGCCGACACCGACCGCGACGCCGGACACACCGACTCCGCCGGCCACGCCTACGCCCGCGCCGCGAACTATCTCATCCACGCCGAGCGGATGCAGAGCCCCCAGACCCCGGACCGCAACGCGATCTATCGTCGCGTGCTCGATCTGGTGCAGCGCTGCTTCGATCTCGTCGATCCGCAGACCAGCAGAGTCGCGATCCCGTTCCGCGATACCACCCTGCCCGCCTACTTCACCCGTCCCGACATCGACGGACCGGTGCCGTGCATGATCATGTGGAACGGGCTGGACAGCACCAAGGAACACATGTACCTGTCCGGGTTCGCCAAGGAGCTGGCTCACCGCGGCATCGCCACCCTCATGGTCGACTGCCCGGGCAGCGGGGAGGCTCTGCGGCTGCAGGGGTTGACCGCGCAGATCGACACCGAGGAATGGGCGGCGGCCTGTGTGGACCACCTCGAGACAGTCGCGGGCATCGCCGTCGATCGTCTCGGCTTGGTCGGCTGGTCGCTGGGCGGCTACTACGTGCCACGCGCGGCGGCCTTCGAGAAACGGCTCGCGTTGTGCGTGGCGTGGGGCGCCAACTACGACGGGGGCAAGGTGCAGCGCCGCCGCGTCGAGCGCGAGAGCGAACGCCCGGTGCCGCACTACTGGAACCACGTCATGTGGGTGTGGGGAGAAACGGATCTCGACACTTTCCTCGCGCATGCCGACGGTGTCACCCTCGACGGAATCGTCGAGCAGTCACCGTCCCGTTTCTCATCGCACACGGGGAGAACGACCGTCAGATTCCGCTGGAATATGCCCATCGCTCCTACGAACAGGCCATCGCCAGCCCGAAACGCCAACTGCGGGTCTTCACCGCCCGCGAGGGCGGCACCGAACACATCGGTCTCGACAATCTGCCCGTGGTCAGCACCTTCACCGCAGATTGGATCAGCGACACCTTCGCCGAACTTCCCGTCTGCTCGCCGCGCGCTGTCCTCGCGCGCTGACCGGATTCGAGCCGGTCACCGCGGGCACGGGGGCGCTACCGTCGCGCTCAGGACCGGGCGGGTCCGTCGACCGGATACAGGAGGTAACTCCTGATCATCTGCGACAGTCGTCGGACGTAGGTGTCGTCATCTATGGGTGGGCCGAGGAAGGCCCGGCCATAGGTTGTACGCATCACCAGAGACGAGAAGATCATGTCGAACGACATCCGTATCGCCGCCTCCGGATCGGGGTGCGCGATGTCGTCGCGTGCTTGGATCAGCACCGCGGTGACGGCCTCTCCCAACGCTCGGGTATTGATACTGCCGCGTCGATAGATCTCGGGGTGCACGCCTCCTATGAGAATCACCGAGCGCAGGAACGCGGCGTGGGATGTGAACATCTGTGCAATCGCGGCGACAGTTCCGTGGATCAGTTGCTCGGTGTCGCATTCTTGCCAGCGTTCGACGCTCAACAGAGTGTCCTGGCTGCGGAGGAGGCCGCTCAGGCCGTGTTCGTAGACCGCGAGGAACAACCCTTCCTTGGTGTTGACCCGCTCGTAGATGGCGCGGGGGGCAACGTCGGCACGCTCGCATACGGCCGCGATCGTGAACGCGTCATAGCCGCCTTCTTCTATGACGGCGACCCCCGCGTCCAGGATTCGCGCCCACGACTCTCGGCTCCTCTGTTGTTTGGGCAATCGAATGGCCAGATCGCTATCGGGCGAGACCGCGTCTGAGGGAGATGTCGTCACGACAACATTCTTCCTTCTTCGGTCCGCTCATCTCGTCAGGAGGGTCTTGACAAATCGTGACGTGAAGCACATGATCGATAAACCGTAGTGATAACTACGGTTCTAGCTTTTCTTCGTGGCCGGCTGTGGCGCACCTCGCCCACCAGGACCGAAGGGTCCGCATCCTAGGAGGACTCGCATGCTCATCGTGATCGGTCGTGCGCAAGCCGCGCCGGGGCGGCGCGACCAGCTCGCCGCCGCCGCCAAGGCTGTCGCCGCCGCATCCCTCGGTGACGACGGTTGCGAATCGTATGGCTTCTACGCGGACCTGAACGACGACCGCACGATCGTCAGCGTCGAGATATGGCGCGACCGGAGTGCGCTCGACGCCCACATGGCACATGAGCACACTCGGCAGTTCCTTGCTGTCGCACCGGATCTCGTCGCGGACGAACCGGTGCTGACAGTGCATGAAGTGTCTTGAATGTCGCGCCCGGCCGATTCCACTGATCCATGGGCGTCCGGCCGGTCGCCCACGGATACCGTCCAATCCACTCTCCACGAAAGTCTTGGTTTCCCATGAGTAAATCTGGCGCGACGCGGGGCCGGGTCGCAGTAATCGGTGCGGGCCCGGCGGGCATGGCCACTGCCCTCTCCGTGCATCAGGCCGGTCACGATGTCGTCCTGCTCGAGCGCTACAAACGGGCACGCGCCGCAGGCAATATTCTCAACCTGTGGCCGCCGCCCATCAAGGCACTCGGGCTGCTCGGCGTCGATATCGATGACCTCGGCGCGCCGTGCTATTCCGAGTTCCGCAACGCCGTCGGACGGCGCCGGGTGAAGATCGATCTGTCGGAGGACGTCATTCGCGAATACGGCGGTGGCTTCATCGGACTCCTCCGGCCCGAGTTGTACGAACGGCTCCTCGCGGCGCTACCGCCCGGGGTGCTTCAGGTCGATCGAGGGGTGGCGAGCTTCGAGCAGGACGAGGCGGGTGTCCGCTTGCATTTGGCAGACGGCTCCGTGGAGGAAGCCGATGTGGTGATCGGCGCGGACGGCATCGATTCGCTCGTGCGTCGCACGTTGTGGGGTGAGTCGCCCAAACGTGAACACAATCTGCACGTCTTCGGCGGCTTCACCTTCGCTGATGACATCGACGCTCAGGCCGGTCTCTGCATCGTCTCGCACAGCCGTGCGGTACAGGGATCGTGGACAGCGATCCGGAACAAGGGTCGAAACGGCTATCAGTGGTGGGTGCTCGAGGCGCACGACGGCAAAGTGGAGTTCGTCGGCGATTTGCACACCAGGGCGACTACATTGGGTTCCGAATTCGCCTTCCCGCTTCCGCAGTTGATTGCGGCGACCAAACCCTCCGATGTACAGCGTTGGGTCATTCGAGATCGTAAACCGCTCGCACAATGGTCCAAGGGGCGCGCCACCCTGGTCGGGGACGCGGCGCATCCGACTTCTCCGTACGCGGCCTACGGAGCCGGCATGGCCACCGAGGACGGCTATTTTCTCGGCCGCCGCCTCGCCGGGGTCGATCTCTCGGACTACCGGGCTGTTCGCCAGGCGCTGGATGCGTTCGAGACTCCTCGCAAACCCCACACCGCGCGTCAGGTGCAGCAGGCCTACACCCTCGGCCAGATGTTCCATCACGCACCGCGTCCGCTGCGGCCGGTGCGGGATCTGATCCTGGACCGAACGCCATTCCTGCAGAAGGTAGTCGGCGAGTCCAGCCCCGTGGAGATCCTCAAGCAGATCGAGATCATCGATCGAACCGAACTCGACTTCCGCTCGGTCGTCGGCTGACCGCACGTTCCGTTGCGACGACCAGATCAAGGAGCTTCAGATGTCAGATCAAGCACCTGCGGTGCGAGTGACTGCCGAGTCCACGCTGCGGATCACGGCCAAGGAGTTCGTCTCCGACGGTGTCGTCGCGTTGACGTTGCGCCATCCGGACGGTCGTCGGCTTCCCGATTGGGCGCCGGGCGCGCACATCGATCTGATGTTGACGACAGGCATCACGCGGCAGTATTCGCTGTGCGGGGATCGTTGGGATCCGTACAGCTACCGGGTCGGCGTGCTTCGTGAGCCTTCAGGGCGAGGTGGTTCGGCCTTCGTGCACGACACGCTGACGGTCGGTGATGTGGTGGGAGTGGGTGGCCCGCGAAACAACTTCGCTCTGGTGCCCGCGTCGAAGTATCTGTTCATCGCTGGAGGCATCGGGATCACTCCGATGATCCCGATGCTCGCCCAGGCCGAATCGATGGGCATCGAGTGGCGGCTCCTCTACGGCGGCCGCACCCGTGGATCGATGGCGTTCCTCGATGAGCTCGCCCCGCACGGCGACCGGGTGGTCGTCGCACCGATGGACGAATGTGGTCTCCTGGATCTGCCGACGTGGCTCGACGCGGCGGCGACCACCGCCGCGAGGGTCTATGCGTGCGGTCCGGGCTCGCTGCTGGCTGCCGTCGAATCACGTTGTGCGCAATGGCCTGTCGGAAAACTTCGTACGGAACGCTTCGTGCCCGAGGAGCGCGCCGCGCCGGTGCGCGACGAGGCTTTCGAAGTCGAGCTCGCCCGGAGCGGATTGAGGGTGAGGGTCGATCCGGAGGTGAGTGTTCTCGATGCCGTACAACGTGCGGGTGTGAACGTGCTGTCCTCATGCCGTGAGGGCACCTGCGGCACCTGCGAGACGACAGTATTGGCCGGCACCCCGGACCATCGCGACTCCCTCCTCGACGACGACGAGCGCTCGGCCGGTGACTGCATGTTCATCTGCGTGTCCCGGTCGTGCTCGGACACACTCGTACTCGATCTCTGATATGACCCCCCGCGAAGGCAATACGATGACGACATTCGTCTCCAGCACCGATGTACCCGTCAGCAACGCCGACCCGTTCGGTCCGGATATCCTCGAGAACCCGCTGCCGTTCCAATCGGAGCTGCGCGACGCCGGGCCCGTGGTATATCTCGACCGTTACGACGTCTTCGCCATGGGCAGGTACGAACAGGTGCACGCGGCACTGACCGACTGGCAAGGATTCCAATCCGCAGCGGGTGTGGGATTGACCAACTACCTCTACGAAAAACCTTGGCGACCACCGAGTTTACTGCTAGAGACCGACCCGCCCCATCACGACGCCCCCCGCGCGGTGCTCAGTAAGATCCTCGGACCTCGTGCGCTCTCGAGACTTCTGGTCTCATGGCTGGCCGACGCCGAGGACCTCGTCGACAGCGTTCTCGAGGCTGGAACAGAGTTCGACGCCGTCACCGAGCTCGCCGAGGCGTTTCCCTTGCGCGTGTTCCCGGACGCGGTAGGGATTCCGGACGAAGGACGGGACAAGCTGTTGCCCTACGGTGACCACCTGTTCAACACATTCGGCCCGGCGAACTCCCTTGTGGAGAAGGGCGCTCCCCGCATCGCCGAGATAGCGGGCTGGGTCGACGCGCAATGTGCCAGGAATATGCTCTCCGACGATGGCTTCGGCGCGCAGATATGGGCTGCCGCCGACCGTGGTGATATCACCTACGAACAGGCTCCGCTGGTTGTTCGTTCCCTTCTGTCCGCCGGAGTCGACACCACCGTCAATGGTCTTGCCGCGCTTCTCCACGGACTCGCTCGGTACCCGGAGCAATGGGCTCGGCTGCGGGCAGCCCCGGAGACGCTGGCTCGCACGGCGTTCGACGAGGCAGTCCGATGGGAGTCGCCGGTTCAGACGTTCTTCCGCACCGCCACCCGCGATATGCGGATCGGAGGGGCGACGATTCCGCAGGGTCGAAAGATCCTTATGTTCCTCGGCGCCGCGAACCGGGATCCACGCCGCTGGGAGAATCCGGATGATTTCGATCTGGCCAGGAATCCTTCCGGACATGTCGGCTATGGAATGGGTATCCACCAATGCGTCGGCCAACACGTCGCACGCCTCGAGTCCGAAGCATTGCTGAGGGCACTCGCGGCTCGCGTCGAGTCGATCGAGCTCGCGGGCACGGCGAAGAGGCGCCTCAACAACACCCTTCGCTCGTGGGAATCGATTCCCGTCGAGATCCGGCCGCGCTGATTCGATGGCCGACTGTGGTGTGGTGGCTGTCGCCTTCGCGGTTGCGTCGCGACCGGCCCCGATCGGAAAGGATGGTTCGATGTACCGCACTGTGACCGTTGATCGGCTCCCTACCGCAGGTGATGTGCACCTGCGGATCTGGCTTGCCGACGTTGTCTTCGACTACGCGGCCGCCGCAGAGGCGGTGTACAACCTGATTCGCGATTGGCGTCAAAAACATTGGTACACAATCGAATTGATCGAAGATACCGTCGAGAACTGCCTATTGCTCCCGCGTCTGCCGTGCGAACGATTGTTCCTCGGGCATGAAGAACGGCGGACGAGAGGAACGATTCGATGAGCGGTATCGCGGTGAACCACCTGGTGGACGGTCCGGATGACGGAGAACCCGTGATATTGAGCGGATCGCTGGGCAGCGACGTGCGCATGTGGGAGCCGCAGGTCGCCGATCTGGTCGCCGCCGGGTATCGGGTCGTGCGTTACGACCACCGTGGCCACGGCCGATCCCCGGTACCTCGAGGTCCGTACATACTGGCTGAACTCGGTGAAGATGCTCTGGCGCTGTTGGATCGGCTCGGAATTCAGCGGGCGCACTTCGTCGGTCTGTCGCTCGGCGGGATGGTCGGCATGTGGCTCGGCGAGAACGCGCGGCACCGACTTCGGACGCTGACCCTGTGCTGCACCTCGGCCGACCTCGGTCCGGGCAGCGGTTGGTCGGAGCGGGCGCGGCGAGTACGAGTCGAAGGTACAGGCGCGGTTGCGCGAGCGGTGGTGGAACGCTGGTTCACGCCACGGTGGCGGGTAGCGAATCCCGACCGCGTCCGATTCTATGAAGCCATGGTCGCAGCGACGCCTCCGGAGGGGTACGCGTCGTGCTGTCAGGCGATCGAAACAATGGATATCGTCGACACGCTGTCCTCGATCACCGTGGCGACCCTCGTGATCGCCGGCGAGCAGGATTCAGCGACGCCGCCCGAGCACGCGCATTCGATCGCGGCTGCGATTCCGTCCTCGCGTATCGAAAGTATTTCTCCTGGTGCGCATTTGAGCAACGCGGAATCGCCGCAGGCGGTTAACGACCTGATACTGGGGCACCTCGCGGCGAACCGCTGACAGTCGACAGTGAAAGCGGTCCGCCGGACACGTCGCTGCCTTCCACGCTCTGCCTGGCACAGCGGAGTTCACAGGTCCAGCGCCCGCAACGACCGCGAAATTCCTTGGGCGGCGACCATGAGGGCGGTGGACAACCGGGGGCGGTCGCGTTTGAGGTCGGGTACGACGATTCCGAGCGCGGCGACGACCTCGCCATCGGGTGTGCCCTGTCGAATGGGGACCGCGACCGAGCATGCGCCCAGGGTCATCTCCTCGACGGTCGTGGCGTATCCGTCACGCCGTATACGGGCCAACTGGTCGGAGAGCTGCCTGGGCTGGGTGATCGTGTACGGGGTTATGCGGGCGAGCGAGGACAGGACAGAAGTCCGCACTTCCGGCGGAGAATGCGCCAGCAGGACTTTGCCGACCCCGGTAGCGTGCAGGGGGAGGCGACTGCCGACTTTGCTCACCACCGGCACCGAGGTGTGGCCGGAGAGCCGGTCGAGGTACAGCACCTCTTGGCCTTCGCGCACTGCTAGATGGACCGTCGCCAGGGTGGCCCCGTACAGATCGTGCAGGAACGGTGAGGCCACCTGGCGCAGTCCTGTCTGGACCGGCGCGAGTAGGCCGAGGTCCCAGATCATGCGCCCGATCGCGTATGTGCCACCCGAGGATCGCGTCAGCGCGCCGCCGTCGACCAATTCGTTGACCTGGCGGTAGGCGGTGGAGAGCGGTAGATCGGCCCGCTCGGCGAGTTCGGTGAGGGTGAGGGTGCGATGCTGCTCGTCGAAGGCTCCCAGCACAGCCAGCACGCGGGAGATCACGCTCTCCCCTTGTCGCGCAGTGCCACCGGCCACAGCACTCCTCGCTTTTTCTCACTGAGTGGAAGTTCAGCATAGACCTCGGCGGTATCGACACCCTAGCGTCACGCGCATGAGTGCCCCACCGGCCGTACCCACCACCCCGTTGTCTACGCAGGCGGAGATCACCGCGGAGATCGCCCTCGCCCACTCCTCGACCGACCGTGATGGTGGTCGACCGCTGTTGGACTTTCCGGCGTATCGCAGTTCGCTGTCGCGGCATCCGACCGGTGGCTTGCGGCCGGTGGATCCGGAAGGGGCCGAACTACTCGCTCCGGTGTTCGGGCACAGCGACGTCGACCCGCTCGAGGCCGATCTGACGATCCAGAACGGGGGTGATCCGATAGGGGAGCGGATCCGTGTCGAGGGTCGGGTTCTCGACGGAGACGGGCGTCCGGTGCGTCACCAGTTGGTGGAGATCTGGCAGGCGAACGCGGCGGGACGCTATATCCACGAACGTGATCAGCACCCGGCTCCGATCGATCCACGTTTCACCGGTGTCGGACGGTGCCTGACCGATGCGGAAGGGCGCTATTCGTTCGTGACGATCAAGCCGGGGCCCTACCCATGGCGCAATCACCGCAACGCATGGCGACCAGCGCATATCCATTTCTCGCTGTTCGGTACCGAATTCACCCAGCGGCTGATCACACAGATGTACTTTCCCCAGGACCCACTCTTCGCATTGGATCCGATCTATCAATCCATCGCCGACCCCGCGGCGCGCGCACGTCTGGTCGCCACCTACGACCACGAGATCTCCGAGCACGAATGGCTGCTGGGCTACCGCTGGGACATCGTACTGACCGGCAGTCGGAACACTCCGGTGGAGAGGGTGGAGCACCATGGCTGAGCTCTCGCCGACACCGGGCCAGACTATCGGACCGTTCTATGGATACGCGCTGCCGTTCGACCGTGACAACGAACTCGTGCCGCCCGCTCATCCCGACGCGATCCGGTTGTACGGCACCGTGTTCGACGGTAGCGGGCAGCCGGTGCCCGATGCGCTGATCGAAATCCGCCAGGCAGGGCAGGATGGACGGATTCCGCTCGTGGACGGGTCATTGCGACGCGATGGTCTCGCCTTCACCGGTTGGGGCCGCGCCGCGGTGAACGCGGCTGGGGAGTACTCGTTCACGACCGTGCTTCCCGGCCTGACCGAGGCGGGGAAAGCGCCGTTCTTCTCGATCGTGGTCTTCGCTCGCGGGCTGCTGGACCGACTGTTCACCCGCGCGTATCCGCCGGACCATGAAGCGGTCTTCGCGTCCGACCCGCTGCTGGCACGACTGGTGCCCGACGAGCGAAAACGACTGGTCGCCGAGCGAACCGGTGAGAACGCCTTGCGTTTCGACATCCATCTACAGGGCGAGCGGGAAAGTGTCTTCTTACACTTTCCCGAACCCGGAGCGACGACATGAACCTGCTCGCACCCGGAAGTCACCGTGCCGTGGGTATTGCCGACGATCAGGCCTTGCTGGGCGCGATGCTGAGGGTGGAGACGGCCTGGCTGTACGCCTTGGTCGAGGTCGGCGTGGCGACATCGGTCCAGGCAGATGCTGTCGGCTCGGCGGCCGAAGGGTGGTGTGTCGATCTCGGGTCCTTGATCGTGGATTCCGAGGCGGCGGGAAACCCCGTGGTGGCACTCGTGACCGGACTGCGGTCGGCCATCGAGGACACCGGCGCGGCCGCGCTGGTGCATCGAGGTCTGACCAGTCAGGATGTGCTGGACACAGCACTGGTCCTGATCGCGCGCGACGCGCTGAACCAGGTGTACGGGGACCTGCACGCGACGGCGCGCGCGCTGGCAGGACTGGCCTGTCTGCATCGCAACACAGTGATGCCGGGCCGGACACTGGGACGCTACGCCGTCCCGATCACCGTCGGTTTGAAAGCGGCGCAGTGGCTTTCGGCGGTACTCGATGCCCTCGAGTTGGTCGAGAGAAGCCGCGATCGACTCCCTGCCCAGTGCGGCGGTGCGGCGGGAACCCTCGCCCTGGTCGGAGAACTGACCGAACAGCCGCTGGCCGCGGCCGCGGCATTCGCGCGCCTCCTGGGATTGGCCGATCGGGGGGTCCCGTGGCACACGACCCGGACGCCGATCACCGGCATCGGGCACGCGTGTGTCACCACCTGCGACGCGCTGGGGGTCCTCGCCGCCGATCTTCTGTTGCTCTCACGCCCCGAGGTAGGGGAGTTGCACGAAGCGCGGGTGGCGGGTCGAGGCGGTTCGTCGACGATGCCGCACAAACAGAACCCGATCCTTGCCGTGCTGGTGCGTAGTGCGGCGTTGCGGGCGCCGCAACTCGGCGCCCAACTGCACCTGGCCGCCGCCGAGGCGGTGGACGAAAGACCCGACGGAGCATGGCATTCGGAATGGAGCGCGCTGCGCGATCTGCTGGAGTTGACCGTGACCGCCGCCTCACAGGCAGTCGAGCTCGTCACCGGACTCGAGGTCGACACCGATACCATCGCCCGCCACGTCGCCGAGAACGCCGATGACCTGCTGGCCGAACGCGGACCGGGCGGCGGCGACCCCGCCACCTACACCGGCTCCGCTCACGTATTCGTCGATCGCGTCCTCGACCGCTTCCCCGCGAGGGCCGATAAGGAGCACCGATGACCGACCCCTACGACACCGGAATGAGTATCCGCCGCCAGGTACTCGGTGACGCCCACGTCGACCGCGCCGAAGCCGCGAAAAGCCCGTTCACCCAGGACTTTCAATCCCTGATCACCCGTTACGCGTGGGGCGAGATCTGGGCGCGCCCCGGTCTGGATCGCCGCACCCGCAGCGCGATCACCCTGACCGCTCTGCTCGCCAACGGTCACTGGAGCGAGTTCGAAATGCATGTGCGAGCCGCGCGCCGCAACGGTATGACCGCCGAGGAAATCGCCGAGGTCATCCTGCAGAGCGCGATCTACCTCGGTGTTCCCGTCGCCAACCACGGATTCGCCCTCGCCGCAGCAGTTCTCGCCGAACCGACCGATTAGACAACATGAAGGAAGAAACCATGGCCGGACGCATCCCCATCAGGACGAGGGTCGGCATTGTCGGCGCGGGCCCCGCCGGATTGATGCTCTCGCATCTGCTGGCGTCGGCCGGTATCGAGTCGGTCGCGATCGATACGCGCAGTCGACAGCAGATCGAGACCACCCAGCGCGCGGGGATTCTCGAACGTGACAGCGTGCGCCTGCTGGTCGAATCCAATGTCTCGGACCGAGTGCTGCGCGAGGGTCACGAACACACCGGCATCTCGTTGCGCTTCTCCGGTATCGATCACCGAGTCGACTTCCAGGAATTGATCGGCGCGTCGACTTGGCTGTACCCCCAGACCGAAGTCTTCACCGATCTGGCCGACGCCCGAGCACGCGATGGTGGTGACATACGATTCGGAGTTCGCGACACGGAAATTCTCGGCATCGACGATGCCCGGCCGCGCGTGCGCTTCACCGACGCCGACGACATCGCCTACGAACTGCGGTGCGACTACCTGGTCGGCGCTGACGGCTCGCGCGGACTCAGCCGCAACCAGGTCCCACCCGCACACCGCCACCAGTACTTCCGGGAATACCCCTTCGCGTGGTTCGGCATCCTGGCCCAAGCCCCCCCGAGCGCAAACGAACTCGTCTACGCGCACTCCGATCGCGGTTTCGCCCTGATCAGTCAACGCACCGAATCGGTGCAGCGCATGTATTTCCAATGTGCGGCACAAGAAGACGTCGATGACTGGTCCGACGACCGCATCTGGTCGGAGTTGCAGGCCAGAGTAGCGGGAGAAGACGGATTCGTCCTGAAGCAAGGGCCGATCATCGAGAAGACGGTTCTACCGTTCCGCAGCTTCGTCCAGGAACCGATGCGTTGCGGCACCATGGTGCTGGCAGGAGACGCCGCGCACACCGTGCCGCCGACAGGCGCGAAAGGTCTCAACCTGGCACTGGCCGATGCGCGGATCCTGGCCGAGGTACTCGAACGCGCGATACGGAACAACGATTCGAGCGTCCTCGACGACTACACAACACGCGCCCTCGAACGCGTCTGGAAGGCCCAGCACTTCTCCTACTGGATGACCACCATGCTGCACCGACACCCCGACAGCAGCGACTTCGACGCCCGACGACAACTGGGAGAGCTGCACTCGGTGATCTCGTCCGAGGCGGGGTCACGCTATCTCGCCGAGGCATACACGGGCTGGCCGTCGACCTGAGCACCATTCACCCACCGCCCGTGATGGAGTCGACGATGACGGCCGAATCTTCGGTACTGATGCGGGCACTGGTGGTGCTCGAGGCATTCGACAGCACTCATATGGTGCTGAAACTGTCCGACCTGATGGTGCGTACCGGATTGCCGCAGACCACTTTGTACCGCTATGTCGTCGATCTGGTTGCCTGGGGCGCTCTGGACAGAGCACCCGGCGGGGGCGGATATCAGATCGGGCTGCGCATGATCGAAATAGCCTCGTACTGTCCTCGCAGCCGCCTGCTGCGGGATGTGGCGCTTCCCTTCATCGAAGACCTCTACGAGGCCACCCATCAGAACGTGCAACTCGCCGTCCGCGATGGCACCGATGTGGTGTACGTCGAGCTGCGGGCCGGGCGCGGGGCCGTTGTCGTGCATACCCGGGTCGGTGCGCGCTGGCCTATGCAGACGACCGGCGTCGGTCTGGCGATCCTCGCGCATTCCCCGAGTGACCTGGTGGAAAAGATCACCGCTCGACCGATGGTGGCGTTCACTCCCAAAACGATAGCCACGCCCGAACGGCTGCGTTACGCGATCGCCGAAGTACGTCGGACCGGTGTGGCGGTGAGCGACGGCCAGATCACCCTGGACGGATACTCCGTCGCCGCGCCGATCTTCGGTTCCGGCGGTGATGTCGTCGCCGCGTTGTCGGTTGTCGTGCCCGCCGGTGACACGCGTCGTGCGCTGTGGGCACCGGCGGTGCGGACCGCGGCGAACGACATCACCCGTGGTCTGGGCGGACGCTGACTTCCATCGAACGGAAGTACACCTTGGTTCGCGTCGATCCTGCCCACAGGCTGTGTGACACAGCCCACCCGGCACGCGCGTCGTCGGGGAACCCGAGGAGATCGACAATGAGCCCTTCCACCGCTTTCGTCCGCAACCAGTGGTACGTCGCCGCCTACGGCGAGGAGATCGGCCACGAACTGTTCGCCCGGACCATATGCAACGAGCCCCTGGTGTTCTTCCGTGCCGAGGACGGGCACGTGGTCGTGCTATCGGACCGGTGCGTCCACCGCAGGTACCCGCTGTCGAAGTCCCGACTGGTCGATGGTGACCGAATCGTCTGTGGCTACCACGGATTCACCTACGACCGCGGCGGAGTCTGCGTGGCTGTTCCGGCTCAGACCCGCGTTCCGCGTACCGCTCGCGTCACCGCGTATCCGGTAATGGAACAGGACTCGTTCGTATGGGTATGGATCGGTGATCGCGACAAGGCCGATCCCGCCGCCATTCCACGCGCACCGTGGCTGGTCGACCGAGGCTGGACGACCATCCGTGGGCTGGAGACGATCCAGGGCCGGCACGCGCTGTTGATGGACAATCTCATGGACCTGTCCCACGAAACGTACCTGCACGGCGGCTACATCGGCACACCCGAAGTGGCCGAAACCCCGATCACCACCGAAGTCGACCAGGGCGCGGGCGTGGTCCGGGTGAGCCGACACATGGACGACGCCGAATGCCCTCCGTTCTACGCGAATTCCACGGGGATCACCGGTCGCATCACACGATGGCAGGACATCGAGTTCCAACCACCATGCCTCTACCGGCTCCACAGCCGCATCGCGCCGCAGGGACACTACCCCCCGCACGACTACGAACCCGGACGCGACGCCGATCGAGACGGCGGTGCGTTCCACACCGAGATCGTGTACGCGCTGACCCCGGAAACGGAGCACTCGGTGCACGACTTCTGGATGGTCGCACGCGATTTCGCTCTCGACGACCAGGGTGTCACCGAGTATCTCCACAAGAGCAACCACACCGTCGTGATGCAGGATGTCGTCGCGTTGGCCCTGGTCGAAGAAGTCATCGCCGAAGAGGAGCGTGTCGGCGGCACCTATCAGGAGTTGTCGATCAATATCGACACCGGCGCACTCGCGGCTCGGGGGCTGATGGCCCGACTCGCCTCGCCAGACAGTTCCGAAGTGACGGCATGAGCACTCGATACCGCGTCGAGTGGTATCCGGGCGCCGATCGACTTCACGGTGTCTGCCATTGCGGTGCGGATCATTTCGCCGACGACCCGGGCCGGATGTGGCAGTGGCTGCTCGCCCACCCGGTCGGGCACCAGCTCGCCGACCTGCCCCTCGACGACGCCTGTGCTGGTCCGGACCACCGCGTGAGTATTGACATTGGGTGAGTTGAGACACACCATTAACGTAGTCAACACTACGGTTCTATTGCGCTACGGGAAGGAGTCGCAACTGGGTAGGCGGGCGTTCGGGGAATCGAAAGTGATTGTCATGGAACGTGCTCCAGTGTCTTCGGGGTCGCTATGACTCTCGGTGACTGCCTGTGAAGTCGATCGTTGGCAGTCGGACCTCTGTGCCTCTTCTCGCTGACACCGAAGATCTTCGATGATCGCTCGCCCCGAGTTGTGGGTTTCGTGTCGCCCGTATCGCTGACGAGAGTCCTTCGTCGGCTGAATCGGTCCGTCCGTATCGGCGTATGGTGTGGCCGGTCTATGTTTCGGTGTCCGCATTTTCTATAGTCGATATGAACGCTGTGGAATTGTGATGCCGCGATGAAACCTGGTCGGATTCCCGAATCGGTAGCTCATTCATAAATGTCCTGTCGTTGCCCCGTTTCGGGGCTTTCGTGTGGAGTTTGTTCTGTGTATGTCGCTGTACTTTCGTCACAAATCAAACGGATGGTATTGACTCTTCGGCATTGTTCTGATTACTGTTGCGGCCTGCAACAAGAGGGGGAATCTCAAGTTAAAGGTTGGAAATGAGAATCCGTAAATCTGCCGCTGTCCTGTCTACAGTCGGTGTCATCTTATTGGCGTGCGACGCGATCTTCTACTTCGGAGCGTTGCCTGCCTTCGATAAACTTCCCGGCAACCTCGACATCACCATGAACTACGAAGGCCGTGCCTCGATGTTGAACTCCGAAGCGCTGGCCGCGGGAGATGTCTCTCACGCGATGCTGGAAAACCTCCCCATCACCGTTCAGCGACGTATGTATATATCTTCGACCACGTCGGACACGGCGATCTACCATGAAGAAAGCGCGATCGCGGGTCCCAATGGCTTGACTTTGAAGGGCACCCATGTTTATGCCGTCGACCGGCACTCCCTCGGACGAGCAACGGCACCGTCCGATGCGACCGTCGAGGAGCATTCAGGTCTGACCGTCGCGTTTCCGATCGATCCCCCGGCGGATGATTCGTTGCAACTGTGGGACGCGAATACGCAGAACCCGACACCGGCGAAGTATCTCGGATCGGACACCATATCGGGTCGCGACGTCAAGCGATATGTCATGACGACGGAGGGGCCTCTCGCAGACCCGGCGCTGCTGCAATCGTTGCCGCCGGTTCTCCCGAAAGCGGTGGTCGAACTCATGCTGCCGGTGCTGTCGGTCGAGTCGCGGAATGCGTTGGAGACATCGTTGCCCGCCGCCGGTGACATGCTCCCGATCACGTATCGTTCGTCCGGCAAACTGACGCTCGGTGTCGATACACAGCTCGGCTCGCCTGTCGACGGAGCGCAGCAGCAAACCATAACGGCGGTCGCTCAGGTGGGTGACCGGCCGATCGACCTGCTGCCGATGATGGTCACCGATGTGAAGATCACCGAGGATTCCAGGAATGCCGCGGTGGATACGGTTCGGTCCGCTGGTCGAAAGCTGACTCTCGTCACAATTGTCGCTCCGCTCGTCCTCGGGTTCATCGGAGTTGTTCTCGTGCTGGGCGGACTCGGGATCAATCGACGTCGTAAATAGGAATGGGATAATTGAAACGATCTACCTTCTCGGTCCGTTTCCGTATCGTGGTGATTGCTTTGATCCCGTGCGTCACACTATTAGGACTGGGCGGCGGCGCCACCGTGTATCTCCTGGACAGGGAGATACACGCCGAGGACTGGGCGATCCAGTTGAAACAGATCACGCCGCCGATAGCCGCGGGTATCGAGGCATTCCAACAAGAGCGACGGCAGTCGATACAGCGCATTGCCGGCGACGATTCCGCCACCTACGGTCTCACGGTCGCGCGATCGGAAGTGGACAATCTGCGAAAGATGCTGGAGTCGATAGGGGCTTCTCTCGGAGATATCGATGCCGATGCCCTGGGGGCCGAGATGACCGAGTTCTGGAACATCTTCGGAGAGATTTACGATATCCGCGCACGCCTGGACGCGGGGACGTTGTCTCAGGAAGACGCCTACAATTTCTACAACAGGGTGATCGACGCCTATATGGATGTCGGATCGATCTCTCACCGACGAGCGCCCAATGCGGAGACTGCACTGCGTCTTTCCCAAGCGCTGGCACTGTCTCGCGTCGCGGAATTCGTGGACCGCGGCGCGGCCGTGCTGTCGTACGGGTTACTCCCCGGGGACTCTTCGACGGCCGCGCAACTGTCGGAGTACATGGCTGTGACCGGCTACTATCACACCGAAAGTCAACAGATCATTCGCCGAGGCGATACGTTCGAGAGAACGCGGTT
Source organism: Nocardia noduli (assembly GCF_019038455.1). NCBI lineage: Bacteria > Bacillati > Actinomycetota > Actinomycetes > Mycobacteriales > Nocardiaceae > Nocardia > Nocardia noduli. The sequence continues at coordinate 19,976 of NZ_JAFMPL010000005.1, read as the reverse complement.
GCAGGCAGTGCTCGGCAGTGAATCGTGGCGGCGGCTCGATCTCATGATGGAAGCTGTCCTCGGTCGAGGAACCTCGGGTCTCGACGGTCAAACCGTCGAAAGTCGTTCTGGCCCGTCCGGAGATGTCCGTTGGCCCGTCGCGGCGGGCGAGTGGGCGGCTGCCGCCGCGACGGTCGAATCAGAGTTGATGGCCATTTGGCGAGAACAGAACCAACGCATCCAACAAACGGCAGCCGAACTCGGTGCCAAATCCGCTCGTGAGGCCCTTTTTCTCGGGGGCGGTGTTCTCGGCATCACCCTCGTCGCACTCCTTGCAGCACTGTTGTTGTCCAACCGCCTGATCGGACGGTTGCAACAACTGCGCCGAGACACATTGGCGCTCGCGGACATCCGACTTCCCGACGTGGTGCGCCGTCTGGGAGACGGCGAACGGGTCGACCCGGCAACCGCGATTGTTCCGCTCGATTTCGGCGACGACGAGATCGGACAGGTCGCCGAGGCATTCAACCGGGCGCAACTCGCTGCGGTCGGATCCGCGACGGCAGAGGCGGAAACCAGAGCCGGTGTCAACGCGGTGTTCCTCGACATAGCTCATCGGAGCCAGGTCATCGTGCGGCGGCAACTCGAGGTTCTCGACGAGGCCGAACGACAGGTCGAAGACCCGGTGCAGCTGGGGATGCTCTTCGAGCTGGACCATCTGGCGACTCGTGCCCGGCGCAACGCCGAAAATCTCACGATCCTCGGTGGTGCGCAACCCGGTCGGCAGTGGCGGAACTCGGTGCCCTTGATCGACGTCGTACGAAGTGCCATCGCCGAGACACTCGAGTACACGAGGGTGAGCGCGAAGCGTATGCCGGACATCGAGGTGGTCGGCGGTGCTGTCACAGACATCGTTCATCTGATCGCCGAGCTGGTCGACAACGCGACGGGCCACTCCCCGTCGACTTCTCCGGTTGTCGTGTCGGGGGCTGTGGTCGCAAAGGGCGTTGCGGTGGAGATAAGCGACCAGGGTCTCGGCATGTCGCGGTCGGAATTGGACGAAAGCAACGCACTGTTGGCCAGCCCTCCCGCCTTCGGTCTCGCGACTGCGTCCGGAGAGTTTCGCCTCGGTCTGTTCGTTGTCGCCCGACTCGCGATGCGCCAGGGTGTCGCGGTCAGGTTGACCGAATCCGACTACGGCGGAATCCGTGCCGTCGTGTTGATACCGTCGGGCGTGATCGCCGAAGCGGCGGTTCCTCCGGAAGGATCGGTGATGATCCCTCCGGGTGCGCACTGACCTCACGGAGAGTCGGTATCGACCGGGATGCGCGCCACGGTCGATGCCGCTCGTTGGATCAGCTCGATGAACCAGCGGTGCCCCGGGTCCAGACGTCGCGACGGGTGCCACCACGCCACCTCGGTGACGGGTGCCAGCTCTTGGGGTAGCTCGACTCGTCGCAGTTCGGTGTTGGTATAGCGCGAAGCCAGACGCTCGTGCAGCAGCACCAGGAGGTTGGTGCCCACGACGAGTTGACCGAGGATCGTGAAGTTCTCGACACGGACCGCGCAGTGCCGATCGACGCCGAGCGCTGCGAGCGCGGCGTCGGCAGGCGAGGCCATGAGGACTTCTTGATACGGCATGACCCATCGCGCCCGCCGTACCTCATCGATGGTGAGGGCTTCGCCCACTTGCGTGTTACCTGTCCAGGTAGCACAGAGCCACCGGTCCTCGTACAACTCCACGCTGGACATCTCCGGAACCGAGAAAAGCCCGCGCGGTGCGATCAGGATGTCGATCTCGCTCAGGGACCGAACGGGATCGGTCACTGAGGTGTGATCGATCGTCCGGAAGTCCAAGACGACGTCGGGAGCGGCTTGCGCGACTTCCGCCACGATGAGCGGCGCCAAGACGGTCAGGACCGCGTCGGAGCACCGGACGACGAAACGTCGTCCGGTGGTGCCGGGGTCGAATTGGGGCTGTGCCTTCAGTACTCGCTGCAGGTGGTCGAGAGTCTCGCCCAGCTGGTCGTAGAGCCCCTGTGCCAGCGGTGTGAGCTCGTATCTGGTGCCGACCCGATCCAACAGGGGGTCGTGGAAGTGCCGCCGAAGACGGGCGAGTGCCGCGCTGGTCCCGGGCTGGCTCAGCCCCACCCTCTGGCCTGCCCGTGTCACGTTCCGCTCTTCGAGGAGCGCGTGTAGCACGACCACGAGATTCAGGTCCAGGCTCGGCAACTCCATATTCCGGATACTAGGCAATCGCCGTGGGCAGTGTGTGACCGCCGCCATAACGCGGCTGGATACCCCGACATTCGAATACAGCGTTTCCGCCGAGCGGTGGAACGGGGACATGCTGGTCGTGTGGCAGGCGTTACCTCGACTCACATAGGAGTAAGTCAGATATGCAGTCGACCGGCATCACCATGATCGACCACGCGGGCGAGTGGGCATTGGCTCGTTTGTCGGATCGTCCGGGGCGCGTCTTTCCCGCTCTCGTCCGCCGCGACCGGGTGCTCGATCTCTCCGCCAGACCCGAGGTCGGCAGTCCTACATCGACGGCTGAGCTGCTGGATCACTGGGATGATGTCTCTGCTGTACTCGACAGGCTCGCCCAGGTGCGTGACGGGTGGGAACCGTTGTCCGCGCACGAGGTGCTGAGCCCGGTGGAGCCACGTCAGATCTTTCAGGCCGGTGCCAACTACCGAACCCACGTCATCGATATCGCCGCCGCGCACCACGACGGTACCGACGGTCGGACCGTCGAACAGGTCCGTGCCGACGCGGCCGCCGAGATGGACGCGCGTCTGCTGCACCCGCCCTATGTCTTCCAGGGGCTGCCGAGTGCGATCTGCGGCGCGTACGACGAGGTAGTGCTCCCGGCCGACGGTACAGAACCGGACTGGGAGCTGGAACTCGCCGCCGTCATCGGTCGTCGCGCCCGGCGGATTCGTCCCGAGGAAGCTCTCGACTTCGTTGCGGGGTGGACCATGGTCAACGATCTGACGTTGCGGGAGAGGATCTTCCGTAAGGACATCCCAGCTCTGGGCGCGGACTGGCTCGCGGCGAAGAATTCCCCCACTTTCCTGCCCACGGGACCGGTGCTCGTGCCGCGCCGGGTGATACCCGACCCCGGCGACCTTCGCATCGTGTTGACGTTGAACGGCGAGACCATGCAGGACGAGTCGACCAAAGACATGATCTTCGACGTCGCGCGGATCATCGCGCACTGCTCCGAGGTGGCCACGCTGTTGCCCGGAGATCTCGTACTGACCGGGAGTCCCGCGGGCAACGGCAAGGCCTACGGCAGGCTGCTCCGGGCGGGCGATGTCATGGACTCGACCATCGGTGGGCTCGGATCCCAGCGCAACCGCTGCGTCGACGAGCAGGAGCGCTGATGGTCACCATCGACGTACACGCACACCTCGCGATCCCTGCGGTCGACAGCCTCATCGAAGGCCATCCGGGTCTGCTCGAACAACGCAAGGTCGATGGAGCGACACTCGGACCGGCCTCCCTGTCGGTGAACCTGGAACAGATGGGTGACATCGGGCCCCGGCTCGTCGGTCTCGATCTGCGTCTGGAAGCGATGGACGCGGCTCGTGTGGACATTCAGGCCGTCAGCGCGGTCCCGCTGCCGCACGCATGGGCCGACCGTGAACTGGCCACTCGCCTCGTCGCCGTCGGCAACGCGGGGGTTTCCACCTTCTGCGCGCGAGAGCCCGGTCGCTTGTTGCCGATCGGCACCGTCTCGTTGCAGCACCCGGATCTGGCCGTGGAACAGTTGCGCGCCGCAGTCGGTGATTTCGCGATGCGTGGCGTGCAGATCTCGACATCGGCCGGTCCGGACCGCGAGCTGGACCATCCCGATCTGGCCGAATTCTGGGCAGCTGCGGAGGAACTCGATGTCGCCGTGCTCATTCATCCCTGGGGCTGCACGCTCGGCGCGCGCCTCAACGCGTACTACCTGTTCAACAGCGTCGGGAACCCGACCGAAACCGCGCTCGCGCTGTCGCGAATCGTCTTCTCGGGACTGCTCGAACGCCACCCGCGTCTGAAGGTGTGGTCCGCACACGGGGGTGGCTACCTGACCAGCTATATGGTGCGGGCCGACCACGCGTGGTCGGTCCGACCCGACGCCAGGACGACCACCGAGGCGCCGTCGGCACTGCTGCGGCGAACCTATGTGGACTCACTGGTCTATACACCCGAGCAGTTACGCCATCTCGTGGCGACGATGGGGCCGACACAAGTGACTCTCGGGTCCGACTACCCGTTCGACATGGGCGTCGAAGATCCGGTCGATCGTCTCGAGGCAACTGGGTTCGATGACGCCGTGATGGAGGCGATCCGCGGTGGCAACGCGGCCCGGCTTCTCGGTCTGGATATCGCCACCTCGACCCTTCCTCAGGAAGTGCAACTATGACCGACCGGCTCATCACCCACCTGCGTCACGTCGACCTGGCCATTCCGGACTTCGACACACAACGGGAGTTCTATACCAACCTGTGGGGCCTCACCCCGGTGGCCGAGGACAACGGGATCGTGTTCCTGGCCGCCGAGGGATCTCCGGAGCAATATATCGTGCGGCTCCGCAAGGACTCCGAGAAGCGGCTTGACCTGATCTCCTACGGTGTCGCCTCGCGCGAGGACGTCGAGACGATGGCCGAGCGGCTCGGTCGGGCCGATGTCCAGTTGATCAGCGAGCCCGACACCCTGCACACCGCCGGCGGTGGTTACGGTTTTCGCTTCTTCGACATCGACGGTCGCACCATCGAGATCTCGGCCGATGTCGCCCTCCGTCAGCACCGCGGGATCGAGGAGCGGGAGTCGATCCCGGTGCGCCTGTCGCACGTCGTCATCAACTCACCCGACCCGTCGCGCACGCAGGCGTTCTACGAGCAGCATCTGGGATTCGCGCTCACCGACACGCTGACCCACCCGCATCTCGGCGAGATGATGAAGTTCATGCGGTGCAACCCCCAGCACCACAGCTTGGCCATCGCGAAGGGGCCGCACGTATCCCTGCACCACGTGTCCTTCGAGATGCGCGGCCTCGACGAATACATGCGCGGCACAGGACGATTGCTGCGTGCGGGGACCCGGTTGCTGTGGGGGCCCGGCCGGCACGCGGCGGGTGACAACACCTTCAGCTATTTCATCGACCCGCACGGCAACACCGTGGAGTACACCACCGAGTTGGAACTGCTCGATGAGGACAGTTGGCACCCGAGCCTCTACGACGTTTCGCGGTTGGAGAACCAGGACCAGTGGGGGACCGCCAACCCCTTCGGGGAACTCGTCGCCAAGGAGAGCTTCAACGACGTCGACCGAGGGCTCTTCATCGCGCCGCCTGTATGAGTGCCCGCCGACAGTCACTCACCCGATACGTATACCAACTCAGGAGGCATGTCATGCCCTCAGTCGACCGCGTCCTGGTCGTCGGCGCCGGTAGTGCGGGTGCCACGGTCGCCGCGCTGCTCGCGGATACCGGCGTCAGTGTCGATCTGATCGAGGCCAAGTCCGATATCTCGGCTCTCGGATCCGGTATAACACTGCAAGGCAACGCATTACGTGTGCTCGATAGGCTCGGTGTCCTGGACGCGTGCCTGGCCGAGGGGTGGGCCGGCGACGCCCTTGTGCTCCGGGCGCCGGATGCCGAAGCCACCGTGCTGGCCGAGCTCGCCGAACATCGCTCGGGCGGTCCGGATCTGCCGGCCAGCATGGGCATGTACCGGCCGGACCTCGCTCGCATTCTCGTAGCACGCGCCCAACGGGCCGGTGCCAAACTTCGATTATCGACCACCATCGACTCCCTGCGGCAGGACGATACCGGGGTGGACGTGCGGTTCGCCGACGGCTATACCGCGCGCTACGACCTCGTTGTGGCTGCCGATGGCGTGCGCTCCGCGACACGCCGATTGCTGGAGATACCGTTGGAAACCCGCTCCGTCGGAATGGGCGTCTGGCGAGTGTTCACGCCGCGTCCGCGCGAAGTTCTCGGCTCGCAGGCCTACTACGGTGGTCCCTGCTACATCGCGGGCTATACGCCGACCTCGGAATCGATGCTCTACGCGTTTCTGACCGAGGACGCCCAGGACCGCACTGTGTTGTCACCGCAACAGACCGTCGAGACGGTCAGAGAACTCATCGCCGCCTACCACGGTCCGTGGGATGAGATCCGAGCGTCGGTTACCGACCCCGCCCGCATCCACTACACCTGGACCGAAGCCCATCTGCTCGCCGCGCCCTGGCATCGCGGCCGCGTTGTCCTGATCGGTGACGCCGTCCATACCTGTCCACCCACCCTGGCTCAGGGCGCCGCGATGGCCCTGGAGGATGCGGCAGTCCTCGTGGAAATGCTCGCCACCGTCGACAACATCGACGAGGACCTGCTCACCCGGTTCGCCGAGCGCCGCCTCCCGCGCGTCGAAGCTGTGGTGGATGCCTCGGTGCAGATCGCGCGGTGGCAGTTGGACGGCATCGACGGTGACGTACCGGGCCTTATGGGTCGCATCGCGGCCATGACCAGCGAGGAACCGTGATGCAGGACTTCGATATCACCGCAGAACACGGCCGCGATCCCGAAGCCGCGATCGCACGTGCCGCGAAGCGGTACAGCAATTGGAACCGCTGGGGCGTCGACGACGGGATCGGCACCGTCAACTTCATCGATGAGAACAAGCGCAGCACCGCCGCGTCACTGATCCGGCACGGCCGGACTTTCAGCCTCTCGCTCCCCTTCGACGAGAACGGTCCGCAGTTCGGCTGGAAGCGTCGGGTCAACCCCGTCCACACCATGATGTCGACCGGTATGGATACCGCCGAGCAGATGGGATTGCCGCACGGCCTGTCCGTGGCGGACGACGCGGTGTTCATGCCACTTCAGTGCAGCACCCAGTGGGACGGACTGGGCCACGTCTTCGATCACGGCATCGCATGGAACGGCCGCGTCGGCCGCGAAATCGTCACCAGCGAAGGCGATGTCGCCACCGGTATCGAGCGCCTGTCGGCGCCTGTCCTCGGCAGGGGGGTGCTCCTGGATATCGGTCGTGCCCTGGGGGAGAACGGTGAGCTGCCCGACGGCTGCCCCATCACCAGCGCCGACATCGAGGAGACCATGCGCAGGCAGGGGACGAGCTCGCAGGTGGGGCGCGGCGACATCGTGCTGATACGTACCGGCCAGCTCACCCGCGCGCGCCGGGGCGTCGCGGCGGGTGAGGGATGGGGCAGGTACGCGGGTGGCCCCGCGCCGGGTCTGTCCTTCGAAACCGCGGGGTGGCTGCATCGCACCGAAATCGCCGCCGTCGCCACCGACACCTGGGGCGTGGAGGTCCGGCCCAACGAGTGGCCCGAGGCGATGCAGCCCCTGCACCAGGTCGCCTTGCCGCATATCGGTCTCCTGCTCGGCGAAATGTGGGACCTCGACACACTCGCGGCCGACTGCGCGGACGACGGTGTCTACGAATTCTTCCTCGCCGCGCAACCGTTGCCCTTCACCGGCGCGGTCGGCTCGCCGGTCAACCCGATCGCGGTGAAATGATATGCGCCTGACCACATTACATACGCCAGCTGGCGCTCGCATCGGTGTACTGGACCACGACATCATACGGATACTCGATATGGGCGCCACCTTGCTCGATGTGATCCGCGGGGGAGAGGAAGCACTCGCCGACGTGGCTCGTCAGGCCCGATCGGGCCAGGCGGTCGCGGTCGAGCACGCGACCTTCGCGCCGCTGCTCGAGCCCCCGAGTGTGCGTGATTTCCTCACCTACGAACAGCATCTCGCGGAACTGGCGGGACACGTTCCGGAGGAGTGGTACGAGAAGCCGCTGTTTTACTTCTCCAACCCCGCCGCGATCGTCGCTCCCTACGACGAGGTTCCGATACCACCATCGGTGACGCAGTACGACTACGAGCTGGAGATCGCCGCGGTCATCGGCCGCGCCGGTGCCGACCTCACCCCTGAGCAGGCGCAGCGGCACATCCTCGGCTACACGATCATGAACGACTGGTCGGCTCGGGACTTGCAGGTGCACGAGTTCAAATTCCCCATGGGGCCGTCGAAGTCCAAGGACGGCGCGATCACCCTGGGACCCTGGCTGGTCACGGCCGACGAAGTCGCCGACAGATTCGAGGACGGTCGGCTCGCCCTCACGACGTCGGTATGGCTCAACGGGGTACGCGTGGGTGGCGACAATTCGGCGAATATGGCCTGGTCCTTCGCCGAATTGGTCGCCTTCGCCTCGCGCGGCACAGTCGTCAGGCCCGGTGATGTGCTCGGATCCGGAACCTGCGGCACCGGTTGCCTCGCCGAGATCAAACGCACTCTGGGTGCGTCGGCCCCGGACTGGCTGAAACCGGGCGACGTCGTCCGCATCGAGGTCGAGAAACTCGGAATGATCGAGAATACTCTCGCTCCCGGACCGGCACCGACCGCTATTCCTCCCGGCCGCCGTCGAATTCACGCTGCCCCGCTCGAAGCGGGTAGCGGTCGACCAGATCCAGCAGAAGAGGTGCACCCGTGAAAATCGAGAACGCCGTCGCCGTCATCACCGGGGCCGGAAGCGGCATCGGTGCCGCGCTCGCTCGGCGGTTCGTCGCGGAAGGGGCCGCCGCGGTCGTGGTCAGCGACCGTGACGGTGCCGCGGCAGAGAAGGTCGCGCGCGAGATCGGCGCGACCGCCGATCAGACCGACGTCACCGATGAGCACGCCGTCGCCGCTCTGGTCGAGCGGACCCTGGCCCAGCACGGGCGGATCGATCTCTTCTGCTCCAATGCCGGGTGGTTCTGCGGTGGCGGGGTGGAGGTGGACACCGAAACCTGGCAGCGGGTCTTCGCGGTCAATGTGCTCGCGCACGTCTACGCGGCCCGCGCCGTGGTGCCCTCCATGCTGGAGCGCGGCAGCGGTTACCTGGTCAATGTCGCTTCGGCCGCCGGGCTGCTCACCACGCCGGGCGACGCGCCGTACACGGTGACCAAGCACGCGGCAGTGGCATTGGCCGAGTGGCTTGCCGTCACCTACGGCGGCCAGGGCATCGGAGTCAGCGCGGTATGTCCGCTCGGAGTGGCGACGCCGCTGCTGCTCGACCCCCTCGACGCCGGCCGGTCATCGGCACGAGTCGTCGCGGCATCGGGCGAGGTGCTGACACCGGAGGATGTGGCCGAATCGGTCGTGCGAGGCGTCGCCGAGGAGCGGTTTCTGATCCTGCCGCACGCCGAGGTCGGAAAGTTCTGGATGCAGAAGGCCGCCGACCCGCAGCGCTGGCTGGCCGGGGTCCGGCGACTGGTCGACTCCGTCGAAGCCCAGTGATCCAGGTGCGCGGCTGTTCGGGAGGTCAGCCGCGCACCCCCGTCAGAGTGCGCGTACTCGCGACTCGATCAGATCCGCGACCGTGTTCGGTCGGGTGAGCGCCGGACTGTGCCCACCGTCCCAGTCCACCCGATATGTCGCCCGGCCCGCCATCGCGCGCTGGAGTTCGGGATGCACGACCTCGTCGGCGGTACACACGACGTAGGTCGAGGGCACCCGATGCCAGGAGATCGCCTGCGGGACACCTCGAAACAGCAGACGTGAGACCGGTCGTAGTTTCGCGGTCGACCGCGCGGCGACTGTGGTGTGTGCGTCGCTGTAGAGCAGTCCCGGCCCGAGTGCCGGGTCCAGCGACACTTCGCCACTTTCGATGTCCAGCCGCATCGCGTCCCCGATCCGGCTGTCGGGAAGCCCTCGATCGGGAAGTGTCCGGCTGATCGATTCTCCCGAATCGAGCTGGTACGCCGCGATATACATCAGTTCTCGCACCAGGGGATGGGCGCCGGCTTCTGTGATGACCGCTCCGCCGTAGGAATGTCCGACGAGCACCGCCGGACGAGCGAATCGGTCGAGCGCGGCCCGTGTCGCGGCGATGTCGTCGGCCAACTCGGTCATCGGGAGTTCCACTGCGACAGTGTCGATCCCCCGCGACTCCAACGCCGCGACGACAGCGTCCCAGCACCACGCGCCGTGCCACAGACCGTGAACCAGTACAGCCCCGGCGGTGTCGCTCACGACCATCGCGGCCGACGCTTCTCCGCGAAAGCGGTCCGGCCCTCCACGTGGTCGGGATGCTCGGCCGCGGCACCCTGATGACGCGCTTCGATCGCGAGAGCCGCCTCGAAGGAGACCTCGCCGACGGTGCGGAACTGCTTCTTGGTCAGCGCCAGCGCATACGCCGGACCGGATGCCAGCAATTCGGCAAGGTTGTGCGCGCGAGCGGCGAGTTCGTCGTCGGGAACCACCTCGTTGAGCAGCCCGAGGGCGTGCGCCTCCGCGGCGCCGATCGAGCGGCCGCTCGCCGCGAACCAGAAGGCGCGGGCATACCCAAGCTCACGGACGAGATACCACGAGACGGCGCTATCGGGGACAAGCCCGACCTTGCCGAAAGCGCACGCGAATGAGGCACTCTCGGCGGCGAGGCGCTGATCGCAGGCTAGCGCCAGCCCCATCCCTGCGCCGACGGCCGGGCCGTTGACCGCGGCGATCACGGGTTTGGGCATGTCGGCGATGATCTGGACGATCGGGTTGTAGGAGCCGGCGACCGTTTCGTCGGCGTGCACCAGTTCGTCTGTCTCGGAGAGATCTTGGCCGACGCAGAATGCCCGACCGGTGCCCGCGAGGACGACGGCGCGTACCCCGGTATCGGCGGCGACGTTTCTCAGCGCGTCGATGAGTTGCCATCGTGTCGTGTGGTCCAACGCGTTCAACTTGTCGGGTCTATCGATCGAGACCGTCGCGATCGCGCCATCCCTCACCACGGTGATATTCACTGGACACTCCCCGCTTGGTGGCTGTCGGCATCGGGATGGATGACGCTGTGTTCGCGGCCTGCGACGGAATAGCCGCGCTCGGCATAGGGGAAGCCGTCGAGTTCGGTGTTTGCGGGGCGTATCTGGTAATACGATCGGATCTCACGAATGAGGCCGTCCTCGCCGGTGAACCACTCCGCGCCGCGGGTGGCGACTCGCTCGATGTCCCCGTCGGGCGTCCACCACATCGTCCATTCGATCACGGCCTGTTCCGGTGTGGCGCAGATACTCTCGACCACCCAGCGTGCGTCGATCATCCGCGTCACCTTGCGCCAGTAGCGTGCCAGATGCTCGGCCCCGACGACGGCTCGCGACCCGGTATTCGGTGTCAGGAACCAGTGCACTACGTCGGGGTGCAGGGTCCGCATCATCAGGTCGACGTCTCCGTCGGTACAGCCGTTGTAGTAGTCGGTGATCAGCGCGGTCCATGCTGTGGTCGTGGCCGCGGCGCGCGGTGGAGAGGTAGTCATCGCGTGGTCGGTCCTCATCGGTAGGTGTGGAATCCGGCGCCGGTCTTACGCCCGAGGCGTCCGGATCCGGCCAGCTCACGCAACGTCTCGGCAGGTGACAACCGAGGATCGTCATCAACCGCTGTCATCGACTCGAGCGCCGCGATGGTCACGTCGATGCCGATCAGGTCGATCAACGCCAGCGGCCCCATCGGGTGCTCGGCGCCCCGGCGCAGAAGCTCGTCGACCTCGTCGACGCCGCGGCCGGATTCGTGAAGGCGCACGGCATCGTTGAGAAAAGGAATCAGTAGCCGGTTGACGATGAAGCCGCGCGAATCGGCACACGTCACCGGGGTTTTCCCGATAGCACGCACCCAACTTCCGGCGCTGGACCGCAGAGACTCGGCCCCGACGACATCATCGGGAACCACGACTTCGACGAGTTTCATCACCGCGGCGGGGTTGAAGAAGTGCAACGCGAGGACAGGTCGCTCCGCCGTGAGGAACGGCCGGAGATCGGCCACTCGGAACGACGACGTGTTGGTCGCGACCGGTACGTGAGTGGGGATCGCCCTGTCGAGCTCCGACAGCACCGCAGCCTTGACGTCGAGATCCTCGGCGACGGCCTCCACCACGACATCGACGATCGAGAGGTCGGCGGCGTCGCCGGTGGTCCGCAGCCGCGCGAGCGCATCGGTCGCGGCTGTCTCTCCGAGACGGCCGCGCTCGCTCGCCCGCGTCAGACTCGCCGCCAGTCGATCCCGCATACGTTCACCCGACTCGGGGGAACGGGTCAACGCTATGACCTCACGGCCACTGCGGGTTACGGCCTCGGCGATCCCGGTGGCCATATGTCCGCTGCCGAGGATCCCGATCGAGCCTGTCCAGTCCGCACCGACCGCGGCCACCTCGACCGGCCCCGGGGCGATAGCCGGGGGCGTCCAGGTGATGCCGAATTCGCGTCGCTCGTCGGGGTCCAGCGTGGCGATCAACTCGAGCGGACCCTGGCGGTGCCCGGCCCCGAGTCGCATCGCCGCGTCGATGTCCGCGCCGGATGCGGTGCCGCGCTCCGCGAGAAAGATCGCGTCACGGAGCAGCCCCGCGAGCGCGTCGAGAGCTTCTCGTCGCGGTGGCACGACTTCCGCTGCGGGTTGGGGCATCACTGAGACCTCCTGGCCGACGAGGATGACGCACGTCACGTCCCGCCCAGTTTCCGACCGATGGCATTCGGATGGAAACGCTGATCCACGATGCGATGCCATCGCTGCCAGCGATACCCCGGCTGGTCGTGCGGATGTGGTACGTGATGGAGCAATCGAAGAACCGGATGGCTTACCAGTCGAATGAAGCGTTTCCGCCGGATGTCGCTTTCCGGCATCCTCACTATCAGCGGTGTGTGTGATCGACGCCGTAGGCACGAGGGCAGCAAGGAGGCTGGGACGTGGTCGAGATCGTGGCATCACCGCGTGAAGCGGTGGCGGGAATACCCGACGCAGCGACGGTGATGATCGGCGGGTTCGGCGAGGCCGGGCAACCGCTGGCGCTGGTCGAAGCGCTGATCGACTCGGGGGTCACCGACCTCACGGTGATCAACAACAACGCGGGCGGCGGGGATGTGGGCCTCGCGCGACTGATCGGTGCCGGACGGGTACGCAAGATCGTCTGCTCGTTTCCCCGGCAATCGGACTCCTGGCACTTCGACGACAAGTACCGCAAGGGCGAAATCGAGCTCGAGCTGGTGCCCCAGGGCAACCTCGCCGAACGGATCCGCGCCGCCGGCGCCGGTATCGGCGCCTTCTTCACACCTACCGGTTACGGCACGCTTCTCGCCGAGGGTAAGGAAACCCGCGAGATCGACGGCAGGCACTATGTGCTGGAGTACCCGCTGCGCGCCGACTATGCACTGATCAAGGCACAGATCGCCGACGAGCGGGGAAATCTCGTCTACCGCAAGACCGCTCGCAACTTCGGCCCGATCATGGCCGCGGCCGCCGATACGACGATCGTGGAGGTCGCCGAGATCATCGCGGCCGGTGGGCTCGATCCCGAACACGTGGTGACTCCCGCCATCTACGTCGACCGCGTGGTCCGGGTGGCATCTCTGCGCGAGGCCGAGAACTCGGCCGTCGCCGCACAGGCAGGCGCGACCTGGTGACCGCTATCGACCCTGAAGCCCGGCGTGGTCTGAGCAAGATCCAGATCGCCGAGATCGTTGCCCGCGACATACCGCACGGTGCGTACGTGAACCTTGGTATCGGACTGCCGACCCAGGTCTCCAACCACCTGAAACCGGATAGCGCGGTGACGCTGCATACCGAGAACGGCATGCTCGGGATGGGCCCCGAGGCCCGAGCGGACGAGATCGACCAGGACCTCGTCAACGCCGGTAAAGTTCCGGTGACCGAATTATCCGGGGCATCCTATTTCCACCACGCGGATTCGTTCGCGATGATGCGCGGAGGACACCTGGATGTCTGTGTCTTGGGCGCCTATCAGGTCTCGGCGGCGGGCGATCTCGCCAACTGGCACACCGGTCGACCCGAGGATATCCCCGCGGTAGGCGGTGCGATGGATCTCGCCATCGGAGCCAAACAGACCTTCGTGATGATGAACCTGCTGGACCGGGCCGGGAACTCCAAATTGGTCGCCGAGTGCACCTACCCACTGACCGGGATGCGTTGCGTCAGTCGCGTCTACACCGACCTCGCCGTCTTCGTGCTGGATCGGCGCGGTGACAATCCGCGGGTGACCGTCCGTGAGATGTTCGGTACAACGTTCGATGAGCTCGCCGACATCGTCGGGCTACCGCTGGTGGACGCGAGCGTCCTGTGAGCTGCGGCGGTCGGCGTTCGGCCGCCATAGCTGCGGAGAAACGGCGCCAGACCGGCTACATTCCAGTTGTGACATTCGGAGGCACGCGAGCCGGCGCGTGGCGTGGTCCGCCGATCACTATCGGTTCACGGCTCCAGGAAGAGTCGTTCGCACGGCAGCCGTAGCAGCGGTCGGTGATCCGCGATGCTGTCGCAGACCAGTTCGATTGTGAGGCTCCGCTTCGACGACTGCTTTGATTCTCGCCACCGATTGCTCCAAATTCGATACAAGATCTCGACGGCGGTCGCGAACGAGAAGGAACAACCACTCGTAGATCAACACCCCCGGTGGGCAGGTCGACACATACCCGGAACTCCTCGGACAACCGCACCGTGCCGGGTTCCGATTTTTCCTCGAGAAGGTAGGTCCACTGCGTCCAGTCACCGCCCATCGACTGGACCACGAACGAGCACCGTCGCCCCTGCTCCGCGGCGACCACCTTCGCATCCGTTCGGCACACACCGATCCTGTGGCGATTCCACGAGCGGAACTGATCCTCGGTCAGCCATCGAGCGGACGTGGTCTCGGGGCTCCACGACGAGCAGATGTACGGCCCGACCATCGACACCGGCACGGCGCAGCGACATGCATTGTCGCGGTGACCGGCCCGGCCGCTTGATACTCGAACGCGCGTGACCCGATGTCCAATAACCGGCGCGAAAACCAACGGCTATAACGCGTATCAATGGTGCGGAACACTCATCCCGGGGCCGGTCAGTGGCTCGGTCGACCTCGGATCACTCCCTCGGAGCCGGACTGCTCGCCATCTGGCGGCGGCGATATCGCGTGCCGCGAGTACCTGGTGCGCGACCCGGCGGGCCGCGGGATCTGGGTGCGGTTGCCGGCCGGTCCGTTGCTGATCGATATCTCCATCGGCTCTGGCTCTGGCGCAACGGTATTCGGCGGCCTTCGCCGCGCGCTTCATCGACGATTCGGTCTCGACTCGAGACGGTTGCTCGCGGCGACTCGAATGGTTACAGTGATGATCTACCTCAAAGTCCAGTGTCACTAGTCACATCAATCGAGCAGCACTATACAACGATCCGGGCTGCGACCCGTGTCTCGAATGTGCCGAACAGAGTCCGATGCGTCCCGGACCGGATCGATGTGCCTGATTCGCTTCTCGCACCACACCGTCGTGCGTACTGAGATCGGAGAACAAACCAGTGCCCCACGCGAAGCCTCAGGAACTGTCGGCCGGTGGTGGCGGACGTTGGCCGACTGTATCCACCGCGTTCCGATCCGAGCAGTGGGGCGATATGGAGGTTGGTTTCACGACCGTCGACGGCCCGCTCGACTGCACGGACCTGTACCGACATGGTGGAATGCCCGGCGGAGTCTGTATGTGTCCGCATTATGGCTACATCTTCAGCGGAAGTATGCGAGCCGTCTACCCCGATACCGGCAGGCCCGACGAAATCGCGACGGCCGGAGAAGCGTACTTCTTTCCGGCCGGCCACATCCTCGTATACGACGAGCCGACCTCAGCCCTGGAATTCAATCCCGCGCATGCTCTTCAGGCATGCATGGATGTCATGGAACGAATGGCCAAAGCTCAACGGACGACGGATTAGCATGGCCGCCTATTCAGGCGGGTCCGCAACCTCGAGCGTGACCGTGCCGGAAAGCCTCGATGAAGCGATGTCTGCGGCGTGGCTCACGGCAGCACTACGCCCGAGGTTTCCTGGCATCGAAGTCACCGACGTCATTCGCGGACCGGTCGTGGACCGTGTATCGACGAATGCGCGATTCACCATCGAGTGTGAGGGCGGTGTGCCCGAAGGGCTTTCGTCCCACCTGTGTGTCAAGGGCTACTTCAACGAGATCGGGCACACGGTCCGTCGGTTCTGCGAATCCGAAGCCTTTTTCTACCGTGATCTGGCTCCCGCTACCGGGGTTCGGACCTTGCGGAGCGTCTATGCCGACGTCAGCGCGGCCACTCACCACGGTGTCGTGATCACCGAGGACGTTCTTGCCGATGGCGGCACGTTCCTCGACGGAACCACCGAGTATTCACCCGAGCAGGCGGCCGACAGCCTCGCCGAGTTCGCGAGGCTCCACGCGGCAACTTGGGCCGATGCGCGACATTCGAAACTTCCGTGGTTGCAACCGCGCCTCGCGCAACTGTTCGCGACGCGCGGACTCGCGGAGATCAGTCACAACTTCGACGGCCCGATCGGTGCGAACGTCCCGATCGAGGTACGCGATGCGCGACGACTCTTCGACGGATATCGCGCTCTCGTCGCAGTCGAAGCCGCTTCGTCTGCTTCGCAATGTGTGATTCACGGTGACGCCCACGTGGGCAACATGTATCTCGACGGCGAAGGGCGACCCGCGTTGGTCGACTGGCAGTTGGTACAGCGCGGTCGATGGTACTTCGACGTCGGCTATCACATCGCCTCGGCGCTCACAGTCGAAGACCGTAGGCGCTCGGAACGAGAACTGCTGCGGCACTACCTCGACACCCTCGCCGCGCATGGCGTAGACGCTCCGTCCTGGAACACTGCCTGGCGGGCAATGGCTCGCGGAATCCTGCACGGTTTCTACCTTTGGGGCATCACGGTACAGGTCACCCCTGCTGTCACCGCCGAGCTCCTGCGCCGAATCGGTACGGCTGCGGTCGATCACGACGCGTACGAGGTGGCGGCTACGGTACTTCGAGCGTGAGCGATTGTGCGTCGAATCGTCCGCCGGACGCGGTGTTCCGGCGATATCGGAGGCTGGAGATCTCGGCGCCGCTGGTGACCGCACATCTCGATCTCGAATGCCTGCATGCCTTCGGTCGCCATTGATGGGACCCCGTTGATCGGGTCCGGACCATCGGGACAGGTCAGATCTGCACGCCGCGGCGGTGAACCGGTCTCGACAAGAGGTCGGTTCCCTCGACCGTGCTGATTCGGAACCGATCGGTGCCGACTGAAGACGACCTCGGAGTGCGCATGCCCAGACTGCCCCTGATCACCACCGATATCGCCGAGGAAGCCCGATCCGCACGACTCGTCGAGGTGAAGCGGCAACGGTCCTGCCGAGACCGTAAGTGGGAACCCGGACAAGTGAATTGATGTCGGCGGTCCTCGAATGGTGAGGGTGTGGAATGTGCAACGCCGAGCGCTTCGGTCGACTCATCTCGGCGTCGGCGGACGGAATTGCCTCCCGAATCCGGGAGGTCGGGTTGGTCGAACCATCGGCGTCGTAGTCATCCGGCGGGGGGAGCGGGGATGCCTGTGCGTTGTCGGTAGAAATCCGATATTGGTGGTTGGTCACCGCTGTGAGTGGTGTGGGGTGTGTCTGGTGGATGAGAGTGAAGCGGGCACCGCAAGGGTCGATAAGAGCGCCGGCGATATCGGGGTCGGGTGCGGCGCCGAGTTGTTCGGCGCGGTAGCGGGTCGCCGCCGGGTCGGCGACAGGGAATCGGATCAGCCATGGTGAGGGGCGTACTGGCGTGGTGACCTGGGACCATGTGGCGATGAATCGCGCACTGTCGGTGATGGTGCCGTCGGGCAGTAGTCGCCAACCCAGTGCGGCCTCGACGAATGCCTGCGATCCTGTTGTGTCGTGGACGAACAGGTGGGCGTGGACCCTGCTGCCTCCGTGCTTTCGTGGTTGCCAGATCGAGAACCGGATGTCTTGGGGACCGTGTGCCACGGCACTGATTCCGGCGTCCCCGGCGACGGTGGGTGGGACCAGGATTGCCGCGCCCGCAGTGTGAACGGTTCGGGTGGTGGCGTAGATATCGGGGGTTCCGACGTAAACGGTCCAGTACGGAGGACCGGGGTCGTCTGCGGGGCCGAACGCGGCGACAGGCTCGTCGTGCAGTGAGGCGATGCGGTAGCCCGTATCGTCGGGTGCGTCGATGGACCAGCTCAACAGCTGACGGTAGAAATCGGCCGCGCGCTCGGTGTCGGTGACGCCGAGGTCGATCCAGCAGAGATCGCTCGTCATCACGCGGGACTTCCCAGTGCGTTCAGCAGGAGTGTGGTGAATTCTGCGACGTCCTGGTCGCTTTGGGCGGTGATCATGGTTCCGTCGACATGGGTGTGGTCCGGGGTCCAGGTGGCGCCCGCGTTGGTGAGATCTGTCGCCAGACTGGGCCACGCGGCAACTGTGCGGCCCGCGACCAGAGCGGCGTCGATCAGTGTCCATGGGCCGTGGCATATCGCTGCGATCGGCGCACCGTTCGCGTTTGCTTCGCGCAGGAACCGGTGTGCGCTCGAATCCCGACGGAGGATGTCGGGATTGGCCACACCGCCGGGAAGGACGACGGCGTCGTAGTCGGCGGCACGGGCGTCGGCGATCGTCATATTCACCGGATGGCGGCCGACTCGATCGAGATGACGGTATGTCTCGACGTATCCGGAGAACGGGGCGAGGAGTACCGCGTGGAACCCCGCGGTCGTGACGGCCCGCCAGGGATGGACGAGTTCTATTTCCTCGATGCCGTCGTTGGCGACGAGGAATGCGACGGCGCGTGTCGTGGGGCGAGACATCTAATTGGTCCTTCTATCTCGATGATGCGCATCGGTGGCCGCGCTGCTCGGGTCGCGGCCACCGGGTGGCTCAGTGGGCGGCGGTGATCGTGTCGATGAGGGCTTCGTTGGTGTAGGCGATGCCTGCGATTCCCCAGGCTCCGTCGGGTGCGTTGAGGATGTTGACCCAGGTGTCGGTCCGTTCGTGTCCGGTCACGGTGAGGGCGTCGACGATGTCGGTGGCGGCGGTGATGAACGCGGCGCGTGCCGCGAGATCGGGCAGTCCGATGTTCGGCAGTTTCAACTCGACCATCACCACCGGCCGGTTGATTCCGCCTGCGTAAATGTGTTCGGGCGCCAGCAGGTGGACGGTGCCGCCGACGATCGAGGTGAAGGCCGAGTTGCCGTTGGCGCCGCTGACATCGACGAGTGCGGCGGTCAGCTGGGGCAGGATTTCGCGTTCACCGAATTCGGTGAGTACGCCGAGTGGGGCGGTGACTGTGATAGGCACTGGATCCTCCTACGCTACCTCGCTAGTACGTACGTACTAGCGAGGTAAGTGTGCAGTAGGATGCTTGTACTAGTCAAGTGCCGGGAGGTTCTGTGTCCGCCGATACCCGATCACGGATGATCGATGCCGCCGTCACGGCGTTGCAGCACCGTGGCGTGGCCGGGATGTCGTTCACCGAGATCCTGTCTGCCGCCGGTGCGGCTCGTGGCGCGATCTATCATCATTTCCCCGGCGGGAAGAAAGAACTCGTTTCCGAGGCGGCCCTGCGCAACGGCGCCGATGTGCGGGCGGTGTTCGCCGAAGTGCCCGGTGAGAGCCCTACGGCGGTGGTCGAGAATTTCCTGGCGACTGTTCGTCCGGTGGTCGAGGCATCCACCGCGGGTGGCGGATGCGCGGTCGCGGCGCTGACCGTGGCCCCGGAGGACGAGCGGTTGCGGCAGATCGCGGCTGGGGCGTTCGATTCCTGGACCGCGGCATTGGCCGAGCGGCTGCTCGCCGCCGGTGTCCCCGAGCTTCGTGCGGCCGAGGATCTGGCCGCGATGCTCATCGGCCTTCTGGAAGGAGCCCACATCACCTGCCGCGCGGCCGGTGCGATGGGGCCGTTCGAGCAGGCGTCCCGCGCGGCGATCGAACTCGTGCGT
Organism: Nocardia noduli; assembly: GCF_019038455.1. Lineage (NCBI taxonomy): Bacteria > Bacillati > Actinomycetota > Actinomycetes > Mycobacteriales > Nocardiaceae > Nocardia > Nocardia noduli. Next base: position 220 of record NZ_JAFMPL010000005.1, on the reverse strand, counting down.
GCGCGTTATTCGTCCATGTAAGCCTTCGATGCGCGCCGACCACACGCCAGGCCATCGCAACCCCGGGGGTTGTAGTTCCGACCGGCGTCCGTTTTCGTTCAGCCGCGTGCGGCCTTGAGCAGATCCTCGCGGGTGGTGAGCTTGACGCGGGGGCGTCCCGCCGCCTTGCCCGCGGTCTTCTCGGCGGCGTCGATGGCCTTCCAGCCGTCACGGTCGACGA
>NZ_JAFMPL010000059.1:0-47290 GCF_019038455.1 Nocardia noduli | reverse complement strand
GCCGACCCCGCCGTCGCAGCCCATCGTGTCCGGCCCGACGCCGCAGCCCCCGTACCGGACCGACCCCTATACCCCGCCGTCGCACGCCGTCGGGTCCGGTCCGGCCCCGTATCGGCCCGACCTGCACGCGAGTCCCCCCGCGCGCGGAAAGGTCTCGCGCGGAGCCAAGTTCGGCATGGCCACCGCCGCGGTCCTGGTGGTCGCCGTCGTCGCGCTGGCGGCGCTGGCCCTGCGTCCCGATTCCGGCGACGACGGTCCGGGCGCGACCGCGTTCCCCGGCACCACACTCACCACCGGCTCACGAACCGAGCCCCTGATCGTGCCCGGTTCGGGTGTCATCACGAGTCCGGGTGTGCGCGTGACCAATTCACCGGCCGGGGACAGCACCGACCTGCTGACCCCGACGGGGATGCGCCAAGCCGTTTCCGCCCTGGAAAAGGCTTCGGGTGGAACAGAATTCACCGAGGTGACCTTCTACCCGAACTACGTCAACGCCTCCGCGCCGGTCCGGAACAGGCCGAGCGTGTACGACGAGTACGTTTTCCGCAACGGCTCGGCCAGCCGCAAGGGCGCGGGCGGCGAACTCGACGCCGACAGTGCCACCATCGCGCTGAACACGATCAACTGGGACCTGGTACCCGGACTCTTCGCCACCGCGAACGAGAAACTCGGCGTCCCGGAACCGACATTGCGCTACGTGATCGTCAATCCGGCCTGGACCTTCAACGACGAACGCCCCACCCTGCTGATCTACCTGACCGATGATTACGGCGGCGCCTACCTCGCCGCCAACCTCGACGGAAGTATCGTCACGATGTATCCGAGGGGCCGGTGAGACGCTCAGCGACCGAAGCGCAGGGTCACCTCGTCCGATACCGGACGCGCACGACAGGCCAGTACCAGCCCGCGGTCGATCTCGTCCTCGATGATCGCCAGTAGCGGATCCGGCTCCATTCGCGCCCGTCCGGATTCGACGGTGGCGATACAGGTTCCACACGAGCCACCGAGACACGAATACGGCAGATCTTCCCGCTGCCGCAGCGCGACGTCGAGAATCAGGGCGGTTCGCGGCACCTCGACATCGAGATCCGCGCCGTATCCGGTGAGTGTGACCGTACTCGTCCGGGTGTCGGTCGTCACCGGCGTCACGTCCGGGATGTGGGTCTCGAACAGCTCGGTTTCGATCCGCGATCGGTCGATACCGCGTTTCCCCAGCGCCAGTGCCGTTTCGGCGACGAGTTCCTTCGGACCGCACAGAAACCATTGATCCGCTTCGTATTTCGCGACCTCGGGCCGGGGTCGATGCGGCCGTAGCGATATTCGGCCCCGGTCCGCTTATGAGACGATTTCTGAATTCGGTATCAGTTCGCGAACTCGCGGATACCGACGATCTCACCATCGACGGCGAAACTCATCCCGTCGATTCCCCACGTCTCGAACTGTTCGCGATCCGCTCGACCGAGGGGTCCTCGATTTCCGTTGTCGGCGTGTTCGTTTCGTGCAATATTCGCAATTGATAGCCGAAATCTCCCGGGACGAGGACCGCGGTCGCGAGGCGCCGCGCGGACGAGACGTCACCGAGACGGTTGGCCGCGGTGAAGCGGACGACGCTGAGACCGCCACCGTGCACGAGTTCCGCGATATCGGTGATGTCCATCTCCAGACCGGGTTGCAGATTCCTGGCCGACCACAACCCGGCGAGCAAGGTGTCCCTGTCGACCACCTGTCCCACCGTCGTCACCGCCGAGAACCCCTCGTGCAAGACATGGGCGAACCGGTCGAACACCTTCGGCGGTGCGGCCGAACCGATCCATTCGGCGAGATCGGAGTGCATGGCGGTGATCGCCTCGGCGAGGTCGGGATCTACAGACATGTCGCAATCTTGGTCCAGATCCGGTGGCGGTCGCATCGGGGCGCACCCCGCACCCGGCGGACCGGTCAGGAATCGAGAAGCGACCGCCCGACCCGGCACCTAACGTCATCGGTATGGACATCATCATTCATTCGAGTTTCCTGCCCCACGCCGATCCCGAGGAATCGCTGACCTTCTACCGCGACACCCTCGGCTTCGAGGTCCGCGAGGACGTCGGACAGGGCGAGATGCGCTGGATCACCGTCGGCCCGGTCGACCAGCCCGCGACGTCCATCGTGCTGCACCCGCCGACCGCCGCGCCCGGCGTCACCGACGAAGAACGTCGCACCATCGCCGAGATGATGGCGAAGGGAACCTACGCCTCCATCCTCTTGTCGACCTCCGATCTCGACGGCGTCTTCGAACGGGTGCGGGCCGACGGGGCCGAGGTCGTCCAGGAGCCGACCGTCCAGCCCTACGGCGTGCGCGACTGCGCCTTCCGCGATCCCGCGGGCAATATGGTGCGCATCGACGAGCGCGCCTGAGACGAGAACGACGTCCGGTCACGCGCACTGCCGATACTGTTCGTCCCGGACGGGTGTCACGAAACCGATGGATCGATCGGAGGTACTGATGACCGAGAAAGCACAGAAATCCAACGCCCTGTCGCTGTGGTTCCAGCGCAAGATGAACGTGAGGACCACCCGCAGGATCCGGCGCAAACCCGGCAAGGTCATGGGCATGGATATGTTCATCCTGCACACCGTGGGCAAACGCACCGGGCAGCCGCGACAGGCCCCGCTCTCGTGGTTCGGCGACGGCGACGGCTCCTGGCTGATCGTCGCCTCCGGCGGCGGCGCCGTGCACCCGGACTGGTACGTCAACCTGCGGGCGCACCCCGACAGCGTGGCGATCGAATTCCACGGCCGCGACGCCGTCCCGGTGACATCCCAGGTGCTGGAGGGCGCCGACCGCGAGCGCGCGTGGCAGCGGATCACCACCGCTCAGCCCCGGTACACGAAATACCAGCGCAAAGCCGACCGGGAATACCCCGTCGTTCTGCTCAGCGCGCGGTGACGCGGAACCTCCCGTTCCCACTCGGAGATGTCGGTGGGCGCGGATAGAGTCGCGGGCATGGGAGGGGAACAGATCTCGAGGGTGATTCCGGACTGGGCCGAGCAACGTCGGTTCGGTGTGCGGGTCGATTGGGGCCCGGTAGGCGCACAGGCGCTGGGACCGGGCAGCGCGGCGGTCGTCGTGGTCGATATCCTGTCGTTCACGACCTCGGTATCGGTGGCCGTGGACGCCGGGACCGAAGTGCTGCCCTACCGGTGGCGCGACGGGACCGCTGCGCGATTCGCGGCGGACTCGGACGCGGAACTGGCCGTCGGCCGACGCGAGGTCTCGGAGCGTCGGCCGTGGTCGCTGTCTCCCGCGGCGTTGCGCCGCGCTCCCGCACCGCGACGCCTGGTCCTTCCGTCACCGAACGGATCGGCCATCTCGGCGGCGGTCGACGGGATTCCCGTCATCGCCGCGTGCCTGCGCAACGCGTCGGCGGTCGCGCGCTGGATCGTCGACCAGGGATGGGGCACCCGAGAGCAGCCGGTCTCGGTGATCGCCGCCGGTGAGCACTGGCCGGGCCGGGATGTGCTGCGACCGGCGATCGAGGATTGGCTCGGAGCCGCCGCCGTCATCGCGGCGCTCGTCGAATCCGGGGCCGGACCGCTGTCACCGGAAGCGACGCTGGCACGGAGTTCCTACACCGGGAACGCCGATGCGGCGGCACTGGTCTCGGGGTGCGCGTCCGGTCTGGAGCTGGCGAGTATCGGGTTCGCCGACGACGTCGCCGTCGCCGTGGAGATCGAATCCAGTTCCGCCGTACCGGTTCTGACCGACGGCGCGTTCGTCGACGCGCGCGTCGGCGCATGAAAATCGGGCGGCGATCATGCGCATAGGAGTATCAGAACCACACGGCACCGGCAAGACGACACTGGTCGAAGCGCTGTGCGGTCGCCTGACCGATCACCTCTGCGTCGACGAGCCCTACGTACTTCTCGAAGAAGAGGGTTACGAGTTCGAATATCCGCCCTCGCTCGCCGACTACCGTGCGCAGTTGAGCCGGTCACTGCAGTCGCTACGCGCCCCGGCCCCGCGCGTCGTCTTCGACCGGACACCACTCGACTTCCTCGCCTATCTGGCGGCGTACGGGGTCGACGTGGAGGCCGAGATCGACACATCCGTCCTGCGCGCCGCGTTCGCCCGCCTCGACCTGCTCGTCATCGTGCCGATCACCGCCGACACCGAGCGGAGACTACCGACGGCGGAGATGCCGGAACTGCGTCGAGCGGTCGATGACGTCATGCTGGATCTGGTCTATACGGACCTATCGCCGCTGTTCGAGGACGTCACCGTGATCGAACTGGACGGTTCACTCGCCGACCGGGTCGACGCGGTTCTGGCCGCCCTGCGGTGAGGGGACGGTCCCCGGTCTTCGTCACTGTTCGCTCGCTGATCCCTCGTCCGACCGCTCTTCGAGCATCTCCACGAGCGCCGAGGCCAGCAGCGCCACCGACCGATCTCCGTCGTGGACCAGTTCCCGCAGCAGGTTCAGGGCGATCGTTCCGGGCATCTCGGCCAGCGCCTGCGTCAGTCGTATCCGCACGGCCGAATCCGCCGCGTGCGCGGTGAGCTCGTCGACCAGCGCGTTCATGATCCGTTCGGCCCACTTCGCGTCCCGCGCCAACGTTCCCAGGACCTCGGCCGCCTCCACATCGCTGCTGCCCTCGACCACCGAACCGACGAGTTCCGGCACGGCTCGGGTCACGCCCCGCGCGCCCAGCGCGAGGGCGGCGCGGCGGCGGACCGTCGGGTCCGCGTCCTCGAGCGCGTCGGTGAGCACGGCGGTCGTGTCGTCGCCCGGAAGTTCGGCGAGCGCGAGGGTCGCGCGTAGCCGGACGTCGACGTCGTCGGAGCCCATTCCCGACTCCAGGATCGCCACACCGTCACCGCCCGCGCGCGCGAGGGCCCACCGCAACGCTCCGGCGACATTCAGGTCGGATTCGGTCAGAATCGCCTCGGCCAGCAGTTCGGCGGGCATCGCTACGTCCTCGGCCGGAGCGAGGACGGCCTGCTGTCGCCGGGCGGAATCCCGTGAACGGAGTTTGTGCAGGAGTTCGATGGTGCGCAGGGCGTCCTGCCAGCCGGAAGGGCCGGTGGCATCGACCGCGCGGAGTCGGTCGAGGAGTTCCCGCTCCCGGTTCAGTCGCTGTTCGGTCTTGCGGATGAGGTCTCCGACCAACGCGGACGGGGTGAATCCAGGATCGTCGAGCGCCCGCCCGATCTGGCGGAGCGACAGCCCCAGAGAGCGCAAACCTTCCACATGGAAGATCCGCCGGATGTCCTCGGGGCCGTATTCCCGGTAGCCGCCCACGGTGCGGCCCGTCGGTCGCACCAGCCCGAGGGCGTCGTAATGCCTGAGCATCCTGGCACTCACCCCCGAGCGGCGCGCCACCTCGCCGATCAGCACGTCGTCGTCTCCTCCCGTTCCGGTCCGAGCGCGACGACCCGCTTCGCCGCATCGACGGCGAGATCGAACCCGGCGTCGGGATCACGCAGAAGTCCAAGCGTCGCACGCGCGTGCGCACGCACCGCTTCGTCGTGACTGTCCATCGCCGTCCGCAGGACCGGTTCGACCACCTCGCCGAGCGCGACCATGGCACGACTCAGACTCAGCCGAACCTCCCGGTCCCCGCGCCCGAACTGCGTGGCCAGCGTCACCGCCAACCCTTCCTTCTCCGCGTCCGGCACGAGAACGACGGCGGCGCGCCACGCACTCCGCGCGACCTCGTCGTCGACATCACGCAACAGCGACGGCGTGATCACCGACCACGCCTTCGGATCCCCGATCTTGGACAACGTGTGCAGCGCCTGACTGCGCGCCTGAGCACGTTCGGAACGAAGTTCCACGCCGAGTTTCGGCACCGTGATATCCGACGGGAGACGGGTCAGCGCCCAGGTGAGCATGTCGCGAACGAAGAAATCCGGCTCGACCGCGCACCGCCCCACCAGCGCGTCGACAAAACCGGGATCGGGATACGTGCCCAGCGCCATCGCCGCCTCGAGCCGCGTGGACGAGTTCCCCGCGGCCAAAGCGTCGAGCAGTCGGGTGTGCTGTGGGTTCGTGTGTGTCGAATTGATGGGGACCACCTCCGACAGCCAGTGAAGGCCTTGACACCGTGACAATGTCAAGCGCGAACGTGAGGATGTAGGCGACGATCGTATCGGCGGTCTGGACCATCGCACGTGTGGTGCGTCAGCGGTGTCGGGTTCGCGGCGACCCCGGTGAGAAATGGCGTGACCCGAAGGGGTACGTGGTGAGTCGCGGCGCGTGTGGACGAGGGCTGATCGCTGCCCCGCCATGGTCGCCGCCGACGGTTCGTGCCAGGCGAACGTCGATACATCCGCGAATGCCGGCGGGACCGCCGGGCCGAACGGGTCAGGGATGTGGCCAGTCGGACTCGGGCCCGCCCGGCGGGCAGTACCAGCATTCGTCGGGAAGGCAGGCCGACCAGGCTTCGTATGGCGCCTGCGGAGGACAGACGATGTGCGCGCCGGTGTCGAAGTCGAGGGTGAGTTCCCAATCGTGAACCCGCGCGATGGTGATCCGATGGTTCAGTAAGCCCAGTATCGGGGCTGCCGTGAGGGGATCACTGTCGACCCGTACTTCCCAATTCTCGTTCGCCGCGTCCGTGAACCGAAAGTCGGTCAGGTCGATGTGAACGCCGGGCCGATCGGATGCCGCGAGATCGAAGACCAGGCGCACATAGGATTTCCAGATCCAGATCTGTTCGATCTCGAGTCCGGTCAACGCGGTGAACTCGCCCGTGGCCACGGGCGGATCGTAGCGAAGACAGCGACGCGGTCAGCCCATCGAGTTCGGTAGACGCGCTACCCGTCGATGACGCAGGCAGGGGCGATTCCGTATCGAGCAGACCTCGCGACATCGTCGTCTACGTGATTCAGGAGAGCGGATTCCGACAAGTGTGGACCTTCTCTTTCACGACTCCGACGCTCGGGACCGGGCAGAGTTCATGGCTCGGTCGTAGAGCGCGTTGAAGAAATGGTCGCCGGGGTTGCCGAACCACGGCAGCTCTTCGAGCTCCGACCGGTCGTCGTCTTCGTAATCGTCATCGATGAAGATCGATGCGGGCCACCGTCCGGATCGAACCTCGTCGACGAGAAACCCCAGCAAGTCGGTGAAGCTGTCCGCGCAGACGTAGTGCCGCTCTTCATCTCGTCCGAAGTTGATGATCTGGCCGTGGACTCCTTGGGAATCGGGGTCCAGGTCGAGGCCGATGTAGTCGGCGCGCGCGGTATCCGACCACAGCGGGATCCAGCCGGGCGAGGTATACAGCGGTTCGACTCGGCCTTCCGCACCCGACATGACAGCACCGGCGGCTTGCAGGGCCTCGATGTCCTTGCTCGCGCGCACCGGAATCCATTCCGACCAGCAGTCGAGTATCGAAGATGTCGACAGGAAGGTCAGGGTCGGAATGCAGGGCACCGCATGGTCGCCGCGCGTCGATGTCACCGTTCGGCGCTGACCGTTGTGCAGCATGAGGACGGATTTCACATCGTCCGGAAGGCATTGCCCGAGTGCTTGTTCCAGCGCATCGATCTCGGCGCGGTCGGCGGGTGGCCCGAGGTTGTCGTATGCCAGTGGCACATTGACACGGAGCCAGTCGACGTATTCCTCGAAAAGCGTGATCGCCCGCACCATCGAAACCTATCAAGTGCTCGCACGATCGGCCGGTCTGCTACATCGCCACGCTGCTGCGGGACTCACTCACGGATGGCGGGCCGAAGCGGTCCGGCGGGTGCGGCGCCCACCAACGTCGCGAGAGCCTGCCCGCCAGGTATGCGCCCAGCGCGTTCAACAGCACGTCGTCGACGGTGGAGTGGCGGCCGATCGCGAGCGCGAACTGTGCGGCCTCCACCACGATCGACGCCGTCCCTGCCACCAACAGGATGCGGTACGAGCGGGTGAACCACGGCCAACGGACCGGCAACAGGAAGCCGAGTGCCGCGAAGACCAGCAGATTCCCTCCGAGCTGCTCGACGACGCGATTGTCCGCCAGTACCTCGGCCAGATCACGCAGCGGCACCGGATTCACCGATCGACCGGTTCCGAGCGGCGTGAAGATCATCCACAACCACGGCACGGTGCCCACCACCATCCCGACCTCGCAGAGCGCCGCACGCCACCCGCGCCGCCGAGCCAACCACCACGCCACGAGACCCGCGATCGGTATCGCCGCGAACGCGACGAACGCGACTCCGCCCCATGCCTCCCACGTCCCGTTCACACCGCCCAGTATCACCCGAATCACCCGTGCCACCGGTCGGCTCCACAGACCTTCCACACAACCCACACATCGGCCGACGTACGGATTCACAGCCCCGGCCGACCGTTGTCCGCTCACAGTGCGAGGCAGCCGCCATTCACCCATGACGGGCTCGATCAGTCCGAGAAACGGCCACCGATCCGCCTCCTCGTCCAGTCCATGAGCACGGCATCAATTGCACTGACATCACCGCTGTTACACGCGATACTGGGTACGCGAGAGCTGATCAGCGCTCTGAGGCAACGGGGGAAATCATGTCGAGAAAGCAAGGCTGGCTCATTGGCGCCGCGGTCGTGGCTGCTGCTCTGGCGCTCGTCGGGTGTGGGACGTCGGTGGACACGACCGCATCCACCACGACACAGCGACCGAGCCCGTTCAGCACCTCGCGCGCACCGACGACCACCCCCGCCCCACCGCCCGCGCCGGTGCTGAACCGTCGCGCCGAGAACGGCGAGGTCGTCCAAGAAGCGGGTCTCAACGGATCGGGAACCCTGCTCATCAACAACGGCAACAGCGCGGACTTCGCGGTGGTGGTCACCAACGGCAGCCCCAATGCCCCGCAGGCGACGATCTACGTGCAGGGCAACTCCGAGGCCACGCTCACCGGGATCGCGGGCACCTACTTCGTCTACCTGAAATCCGGTGTCGACTGGGACAGCGCCACACTCGGATTCACCCGTTCCCGCACCTTCCAGAAATTCGATGATCCGTTCGACGCGGAATCGGACTGGGAGATCACCCTGCAACCGTCACTCGGCGGCAATGCCAGCACCAGCAGCGTGCCCGCGTTCTGAATCGCCCGAAGCGCGATGGCGGCTGATCCGAGGATCGGATCGCCATCGTCATCTCGGGAAGGCTCGAGCCGCGGGCGGTAGCAATCCGACGATGACGGTCGCCACTCGTACCAGCTCGGTGCACAGCGCGTCTCGCGTGTGCCCCTTGTCTTTCGACGCTTCGAAGATGATCACCCGCGGTTCCCGAGGGGCCTGCGGGTCAGCGAGGACATCGAACGCCAGAACACAGAAGCTGTCGGTGGTCTCCCAGTGCAACATCACCGCGGAACGGTCGCCGATGGTCAGCGGTGTCGGCCGCGCGTAGGTCTGATGGCCGAGTTCGAACAGCGTGCTCTCATAGTTGGCGGCGACACCGGGAGCAAGAATCTGGAACCATTCTCCGCGCCAGCTGCATCCGGATGATTTCTGCTGGATCCGGATATCGGCTGCGGCGAGGTCACTCTCCGGTACCGCACAGGAATCCCAGATTTTCTCCGCCGAAGGCGTGACGGTCGTCGATGTCGTGGTGCGGGTCCGGCTGGTCACCCTCGTGGGCGATTCGTAGTCGTAGACCGTGGTCGGATACGCCGACCGCGCCTGCTGGGCAATCGCTTCGGCGATCGATTGGGCGCCCGCCCGCAGATCCTCGCGCAATTCCGGTGAGTTGGCGACCGGGAAGGTTTGCGGCACGCCCGACCAATCCCTGCCGAAGGTCTCCACCTCCACCTGTAGGTTGCCGATCCGGAACCGGACCCCCACGCGGGTAACGCGCCGCTCGAACTCCTCCACCCAGACGATCGCGTCTTCGCCGATACCGGGAAGCGGTTGCGGTCGCGCGTTGTTGCCGGTCGTGGTGGCCTGCGCCGCCAATCGGCTCGTCGTCGTCCCGACGGATCTCGGGCTTCGATCGAGGCTCATCGAGATCGCGAAACTGCGCGACATCGCGACCCGATGGGGCGCGACCGGTTGACGCAAGATCGGATCGGAGTACTTCATCACGCAGTTCAGGTCCGAGAATTGGTCGCTGTCGTTGCCATCGGTATGTTCGAAATCGGCTCCCGCGTCGTACAACTCGTCCGCGTACGCCTGCACCGCGGACTCCGCGGGTCGTACCGCAGCGGCGCATGTCGAAGGAAGTGAGGAGAAACCCGGCTGATACTTCAGCTGAAAACTCTTGGGAGTGGCACAGCCGACCAGCCATGCCACCATGCACAGAACACCCGACACCACCACGATCCGGTGGCCGCGACGAACACCCACGATTTGCCCCTCCCCCTGTACCGGGATGGCAGAGCCCGGCGCAGCCGAGTATAGGGCGGCCCCTCGACGATGGCCGACGCCGGCTACAGCACCTCCGACACCGCTCCCGCCGTTCACGTGCCCGCTCATCGACACCGGGTCGACGTAGGCACCGGAAAGTCCTTGCACACAGATTCATTCGGCCTCGCCTGGGATCGCGATCAGCGAATCCACGGCTCGCAACCGGGAGTCGGTAAGAAGGTGAACCTCGGTCGTGGCTCCGAGGTGCTCGACACCGAACCGTCGGTCGCGTCGATGGAGGCCATGTCGTGTTGCCGCGCACCCAAGGTGCCCGGTGCGACCAAACCTGAAGTGCCGATTTCACATTCGGACCCATCGAAGCCCGGCTCGATAGGCTGGCCGACATGAAACCGCCAGACCCAAGCCTGCCGCCGACCTATGAGGAAGCGCTGCGAATCGCGCGTGATCTGGCTCGGGATCCCGACACGCTCATCCCCTATCCGCATCCGGGGCTCGAGAATGCCCGGTACGGAGGAGGTTTCGCCTTCCTGGAAACGATCAGCACCGATCGCGGCGATATGGCGGGTTATGTCCTGGTGACAACTACAGCTCACGGCGGCGGGCTACTGTCGGTCAGCGACGACACCATCGACACGGTGATCGCCGAGCACTTGGCCCGAGCCGAACACGCCAACAGAGACATCCCCGACAGCGAACTCTCGGTGGCGCACCGTGTGGCGCTCGAGGCCTACGACTTCGGCCTCACACGCATAGACGGGCACGGGACGATCGATCCCGAGACGGCAGACTACGCCGAGTTCGTTCTCATCGCCCTGCGGCGCAGCGGCAATCGGGGAGACTCCGGGCGTAAAGTCCTCGCCCGCAATGACTTCCTGTTGCAGAGCCCGACCGCGGGGCGTCGATACACCCAACCCTGCCCGCGCTGCGAGCGGCCCACGATCTACGCGGAACGCTATCCCCGCGCGGTCTGCGATCAGTGCCTGAATCGCACCACCGACAACGCTGGGCGCCGGGTCACCGGCTTCAACACCGATTTCAGTGGTGGAATGATCGCTTACTACGCGGACACGCTCGACTCCGGCTCCCAGAGAGAAGAATGCGTCGAGGTCACCCGCACCGGTACATGCTTTATCGACGGACACACCGCGACGATGCGGGAGGGTCGTTTCGGCGGGATCGTCGTGGAGCTGGCGGCCGGTGGCAAGACACGTCGGAGATGGCGTCGATAGACCGACCACGTCGCGGTGCGCCTACCGTTTGCGCCCCGGTAGGCGGCACGTGGCGCCGACCAAGCGGCCGGATCCTCCACCCGAAGGTGGGATGGAAACCGCAGAACGTCCGCCGGGTGGCGGTATATGGTCCGCCCTGTTGGTTCGCGGACCATGCGGCGATCAAACGTTGAAACGGAACTCGACGACGTCGCCGTCGGACATGACGTAATCCTTGCCCTCCATGCGGACCTTGCCCGCCGCCTTCGCCGCCGCCATCGATCCCGCGTCCACCAGATCCGCGAACGCGACGATCTCGGCTTTGATGAAGCCGCGTTCGAAGTCGGTGTGGATGACGCCCGCTGCTTTGGGAGCGGTGTCGCCCTGGTGGATCGTCCAGGCGCGAGCTTCTTTCGGGCCCGCGGTGAGGTAGGTCTGGAGGCCGAGGGTGTGGAAGCCGGCGCGGGCGAGGGCGTGCAGGCCGGGTTCGGCCTGGCCGATGGATTCGAGGAGTTCGAGGGCGGATTCGTCGTCGAGTTCGAGGAGTTCGGCTTCGACCTTGGCGTCGAGGAAGACGGCGTCGGCGGGGGCGACGGCGGCTTTCAGTTCGGCGACCTTCGCGTCGTCGGTGAGCACCGATTCGTCGGCGTTGAAGACGTAGAGGAAGGGTTTGGTGGTGAGGAGCGAAAGTTCCTTCAGGAGTTCGGTGTCCACCTTGTTGCCTGCGGCGAAGAGGGTGGTTCCGTTGTTCAGGATCTCCTGCGCCGTTTTGGCGGCGTCGGCGAGGGGCTTGCGCTCCTTCTTGAGCTTGGCTTCCTTCTCGAAGCGCGGGACGGCCTTCTCCAGCGTTTGCAGGTCGGCGAGGATGAGTTCGGTTTCGATGACCTCGATATCGGAGGCCGGGTCGACCTTGCCGTCCACGTGGATCACGTCGTCGTCGGCGAAGACGCGCACGACCTGGCAGATGGCGTCGGCTTCGCGGATGTTGGCGAGGAATTTGTTGCCGAGACCGGCGCCCTCGGACGCGCCCTTCACGATGCCCGCGATATCGACGAAGGAGACGACGGCGGGCACGATGCGCTCGGAGCCGAAGATCTTCGCGAGGACGTCGAGACGTGGGTCGGGCAGTGGGACCACCCCGACGTTCGGCTCGATGGTCGCGAACGGGTAGTTCGCGGCAAGCACGTCGTTCTTGGTCAGCGCGTTGAAAAGCGTCGACTTTCCGACGTTGGGCAGGCCGACGATTCCGAGGGTGAGACTCACGAGTCAGGAAGTCTACGCGTCGCGCTCGACCTCGCGGTCCGCCGCTCCCGGGAACGCGCGCCCAGCGGGTGCGGTGCTGCCCGGGTGGGGCGGGATCAGGGGATGAGGACGACTTTGCCCAGGTTGGCGCGGGCTTCGATGACAGCGTGCGCTGCGGCGGCGTCGTCGAGGGCGAATTCGGCGTGGACGGCGGGGCGCAGCTGGCCCGAGGCGACGTACTGCCACAGCTCTTGACGCCAGTGGTCGTAGGTTTCCGGGGCTTCCCTGGCGATGCGCGCGATCCGGAAGCCGATCACGGATTTCGCGTCGGCGAGGTCGTCGGCATGGATCGTGCCGCCGGAGCCGAGGGTCACCAGGCGGCCGCCGGGGGCGAGTGCGGCCAAGGTCGAGGTGAGCAGGTCGCCGCCGACGGCGTCCAGGGCGAAGTCGACGGGGTCGCCCCAGGTCGGAGCGTCGTAGGAGACTACGTCGTCGACGCCGAGATCGGTGAGGAAATCGGTTTTCGAGAGGTCGGAGACGGCCGCGGTGACACGTTTGGCTCCGCGGATCCGGGCGAGTTGGACGGCGAGGTGACCGACACCGCTCGCCGCCGCCGTGATGAGCGCCGAATCGCCGGATTCCGGTTTCGCGGCATCGAGCGCGCCCAGCGCGACCAGGCCGCCGCGCACGAGGGCCACGGCGTCGACGGCGGACGCGCCGTCCGGGATGGTCGAGGCCATCGACTCGTCGAGCAGGGCGTACTCGGCGTAGGCGTGGCCGAAGCACGGACCGGTAACCCGGTAGCCGGGCATACAGTCGGTGACGCCCTCGCCGACCGCGACGACTTCACCGGCGATCTCGCCGCCGAGCGGGCCGGGTTGCGCCGTCTCCCGAACTCTCCGCACGACAGGCAGGGTGACGCCGATCGCGTCGACGCGCACGAGGAGCTGACCGGGGCCCGGTGTCGGCACATCCACCGATTCCACCTCGAGTACCTCGGGACCACCGTTGCGCGCATATCCGACCCGACGCATACCGACCTCCGTTGATCGTCAGAAGGCGTAACGGTAACGGGAGGACCTGCGGATATTACGTATCCACTGGCGTTGTTGTGCGGCATCTCACGACCGTCTCCGGGAGGGCTCGATACTGGGCACGCTGCGGAATCACCGGCAGGTGCGGTGGTCAGGCCTCCGGCCACCCCCGAGCGATCACGCGCGCTCGCCGACGATCTGCGCCGTCTGGGAGCCGGCGGCAAACCGGTCGTCGCGGTGTTCAACGGCACGGTGGTCGTCGCTCGACGCTCGTTCGCTCGGTCCCAGCGTTCGCAACGTGCGGCAAGGCATCGCGGGGCCGACGACCGAGTCCGGGCATCATTCTGACCTCGGGCAACCCGCCCGCAATGCGTCCGACATGCGATGTGCGGGATCGGTCCGGCCTGCGTGGACATTCACTGCGTCGGCTGCGAGGTTTCCGCCGATCTGCGGCGAAAACGTCCGCGCAGGCCGGGCCGGCCCCGGACACCGTCGGCCTGGAGAGTGGACGCCCTCCAAGCGCTGCCCGAGATGGGCATCGAAGCGCCGACCAACTGCGCCACTTCCGGACGCTGCCACGCGAGTGCGCTGCGCCCCGGTCACCAACGCAAGGCACGCCCCGGTCGCTAACCGAGCGCCCACCGAGGTGGCCGGCAGCTTGGCAACGAGGGTGCCCGCGCGCAGTGCATGACGCCCGAAGCACCACGGGCCTCGCGCTCCATGATCGAAGTGCCGCAACCTCGCGTGGCACGCGGGCGCTGCGGCGTGGCCACGAGGTCGTGGTCGATGCGCAGATGCACGTGCAGATTCTCGAGCGGCGCCGCTATCTGCTCTCACGGCTGCCGCGTGATCCGAACCGTGTCGTGCCAGCGCAGGACCTGTTCGCCGCGCGCAGCGCCCGGTTGCCATGCGAGGTCGCGGCACTTCGGTCACGGAGAGCAAGGCGCGTGGTGCCCCTGTCGCCATGCAATGCACGCGGGCACCTCGTCGCCAAGTCTGCCGGATCCCTCGGTTGCCCCGCGAGATGCGCTGCGCCCCGGTCACCGACGCAAGGCGCGCGCCCTCCGGTCGCTGAGCGACGCGCCCGCTCAGCCGCAATGCGAAGCGCGCGAAACCTCCGTCGCCGAGCGAAGCACGCGAAACTTCGTTGTGCCGACCCGGGCAATGCCTGAAACCGGGCGGGAACCTTCGCACTCGGCCCGCAACGCCCTCGTTCGTCGCCACTCACGCCATCCACAGCCCCACCCCGGCGTACCGTGACCATATGGAGCCGACCACGGAGGTGGTGACGGCACGACCCGCGCCCGCGCTGGCCGGGTTCATCGACCACTACCTCGGCTACCGGATGACCGGTTATCCGCCCGGATTGCACCGGGGTCTGCCGTCGCGGCATCTGACGTTCATCGTGTCCATCGGGCCGAGTATCGATGTGGTCGCGCAGACGGATCCGAGGCAGCGGCCGGAGGATTACCGCTGTGTGCTCAGCGGGTTGCAGGCCAGTTCGGCGGCGATCGCGCATTCGGGGGATCAGGAGGGGGTGACGATCGCGTTGACGCCGATGGGGTGTCGGACCTTGTTCGGGACGCCCGCGAGTGCGCTGTGGAATACCTCGCTGGAATGCGCGGATGTGGCGGGGCCCGCAGGTGACGAGTTGTGGGAGCGGTTGCAGGGGCCCGCGCCGTGGTCGCGGCGGTTCGCGATCTGCGATGACGTGCTGGGGCGGTTGGCGCATCCCGATCGTCTCGTGACGCCCGAATTGGCTTGGGCCTGGCGGACTCTCGTCGACAGTGGCGGTGGTGTGGCGATCGGGCCGCTGGCCGACCGGATCGGGTGGAGCAGGCAGCATCTGGCGCGGCGGTTCGGCGCCGAATTCGGGGTGAGCCCGAAGCTGGCCGGGCGGATCACCCGGTTCGAACGAGCCCGGCGGATGATCGAGCGCGTTCCGGCGCACATCACGATCGCCCAGGTCGCGGCCACCTGCGGGTATTACGACCAGGCGCACCTGAATCGCGATTTCGCCGAGTTGGCCGGGTGTAGTCCGACGACCTGGCTGGCGCAGGAGGTTACATCCGTCCAAGACGGGTCCGGCGTCGAGAGCGCAGGCTGAGAACATGACGAATCCAGCAGAATCCACTACCCGTATCGCCGCGGCCGTGTGGCCGTGCCTCGCCTTCCGTGACGCCCGCGCGTCGGCGGATTTCCTTGTCGACGCGTTCGGTTTCGAACTGACGGCGATCTACGCCCGCGAGGGTGATCCCTCCGTCGTCGAACACGGTGAGTTGCGCTGGCCGCTGGGTGGCGGGGTGATGTTCGGCTCGGTCGGCAAGGACGACACCCCGTTCGGGCAGCGTGAACCGGGTAACGACCTGGTCTATGTCGTCTGCGACAACCCGGACGAACTCTTCGCCCGCGCCACGGCGGCGGGGGCGGAGGTGGTGCGCGACATGCGCGACGAGGATTACGGCTCACGGGGTTTCGCGGTGCGCGATCCCGAGGGCAATATCTGGAGTTTCGGTACCTACAGCGGCGAGTAGAGCGTGCCGCGACGCCGTCGACCGTGCGCGCGCTCGATTGAGTTTCTTCGACCTCGGATCAGGTGGTTCGTGGGGACGATCGCGATGGCACGCACTCGCCGCACGCCTGACGACCGGGGCGTATCGAACCGTTCAACGCCCGCCCATTCCCGACATGGCGATGCCGTGCACGAACGCGCGTTGCGCCACGGCGTAGAGCGCGAGCAGTGGTAACAGGATGACGACCGCCGCCGCCATCAACAGCGGCCACTGGGTGTGGTACTGGCCTTGCAGTCGAACCAGACCCAGTGTGGCGGTGGCGTATTCGTTGCGCTGGATCATGATCAGCGGCCACAGGAAATCGTTCCACACCGAAATCCAGGTGAGTACGGCCAGCACCATGAGGGCGGGGCGGGTGTGCGGCAGCAGCACCCGCCAGTAGATCTGCCAGGTGGTGCAACCGTCCAGGATCGCGGCTTCCTCCAATTCCGTTGGCAGGGTGCGGAAGAACTGACGCATGAGGTAGGTGCCGAAGGCGCTGCCGAACAGGCCGGGCACGATCATCGCCCACGGGGTATCGACCCAGCCCAGGGTGCGCATGATCAGGAACTGCGGGATCACCGTGACGGTCAGCGGCACCATCAGGGTGGCGAGGTAGGCGAGGAAGAGCACTTCTCGGCCGCGAAAACGTAAGCGGGCGAAGGCGTATCCGGCCAGGGAGCAGAAGAAGACCTGTCCGGCGGTCACGCACAGCGCGTAGACGGTGGTGTTGAACAACATCCGTCCCATGGGGAGTGTGTCGAAGACACGGCCGTAGTTGGCCCACTGCGGATGCTCGGGCAGGATCGACGGCTCGGTGATTTCGCCGTCGCTCTTCAGTGAACCGGAGACCGCCCAGAGGATGGGGATCAGTGCGCACCAGGCGATGAGGATCAGGATCACGTAGATCGCGGAGCCGTGGAGGAACCGCCGCGCGGTATGGGAGCGTCGGGGCCGGGACTCGCGCGTGGCGCGGGAACCACGAACGGGTGACGGCACCGACTCGCGTTCCGCACCGGAGCCCGACCTCACCAATCTGCGCGCCACCCGTCCCAGCACACCGGGGGTACCGGCCGTCGCCCCGCCGTTGACCGCCTCGGCCTCGTCGATCTGCCGCACGCGCATCAGAACTCCACCTCGCCGCGTCGGGCGAATCGCAGTTGCACCAGGGTCAGGACCAACAGGATCGCGAAGATGACCCAGGCCAGGGCCGAGGCGTAGCCGATCTCGTAGAAGCCGAAGGCGTGCTGGAACAGCATGATTCCGAGCAGATACGTTCCGGTCTCGGGCCCGCCGTTCGCGCCGGTCAGCGCATAGGCCTGGTCGAAAGCCTGGACCGAGTCGATGACGGTGATGACGAAGACGAACGACAGCGGCCCGCGGATCAGCGGCACCGTGATCGACCGGAAGCGCCGAAACGCACCCGCGCCGTCGATCTTCGCCGCCTCGTACAGCACCGTCGGCACGCCCTGGAGTGCGGCGAGCAGGATGACGGTCGCGAACGGCACGCTCTTCCAGACCGTCACGACGCTCAGTGAGATCAGGGCCCAGTTCGGGTCGGTCAGCCACGGCACCGGGTCGATCCCGACGCGGGCGAGCGCGAGGTTGAGCAGCCCGTCTTCGGTGGTGAAGATGAACCGCCACACCACGGCCATGGCGACGGTCGACGCGACCAGGGGCAGGAAGGCGGCGGTGCGAAAGACCGCGATACCGGCGAGTTTTCGATGCAGCGCGGACGCCACCGTCATTCCGATGACGACCGTCGGCACCAGGGTGAGCACGGTGAACAACGCGGTATTGCGTAAGGCGATGGGGAACAACGGATCCGAGCCGAACAGCCTGCGATAGTTCGCCGTCCCGACGAATCGGGGCGGACTGAACAGATCCCAGGCGTGGAAGCTGAGATAGAGCGAGAAGCCGAGCGGGAACAGCAGGAATATCGCGACGGCGGTCAGATTCGGCGCCACGAACAGCCAACCCGCTCGTTCACGGCGACGCGCGAGGGTCGGGCGACGTTTCTTCGCGCGATGCCTGCCGGACCCGGATGTCATGACGCGCCGAGTACCGCGTCGATATCCCCGGGGTCGAGCGTGTCGGCGCGGGCGGCGCCGCGCAGCACCCGATTCCCGCCGCGTTCCAGCAGCGCGGACACCTTGCCCCACGCCGGGGTGACCGCCAGCGGGCGCGAACTGCCCGGACCGTCGGTGAGTACGGCGAGATTGCGGATATCGCGGTGGGCGTCGGCGAATCCCGGTGCCGCCATCGCCGATTTCAGAACGGGTACGAACAGCCCGGATCGCGCGATGAGTTCCTGCCCGACCGGTCCCGTCGCGAATTTCACGAATTCCCACGCCTGTTCGACACGCGGACTGTCCGCGGCGATCGCCAGGCCGGTGCATCCGACATCGGTGATCGCGCCCGGGCCGCCGTGCGGTCCGACCGGAAGCACGGTGAGGTCGATATCGAGATCGTCCTGCCCGGCGAATTCGGAGTACAGCCAGTGTCCGCCCATCGCCATCCCGGCGCGGCCCCGGCGGAACAGGTCCGGCGCGGAGACCGACTGCTGTTCGCCGACGCGCGGGGCGACCCGGTGCCGGAGCGCGAGGTCGGCATAGAACTGGAATCCTTCGGCGAAGCGCGGGTCGTCGAGATTGGCGCGGACCGGGTCCACGGCGGGGGTGAACCAGTCGGACCCGTTGTTCATGCCGAAGCAGGCGGCCGAGAAATACGGCACCCAGGCGTCGACGAAACCCCAGCGCGACACATGCCCCGAGCTGTCCCGGCGGGTGACGGCACGCGCGGCGTCGAGGAATTCGTCGAAGGTCCACGCGTCGCGCCACCGGGTCGGCGGCGAGATTCCGGCGCACAGTTCGCGGTTGTAGTAGAGGAAGACACCCGACCACTGTTCGGGCAGCGCGTACTGGCCGCCCGCGTAGGCGAAGGTGTCGTACAGCGCGGGGAAACTGTCGCGGCGCAGCGTCTCCGCATAGCCGGGATCGCGGTCGAGCAGGGTGCGCAGGTCGAGCAGCACACCACGTTTCGCCAAACCCGAATAGAGCAGTTCCCACGCCATCATGACGTCGGGACATTTGCCGCCCGCGCAATAGGTGAGCATCTGCTGGAGCGGGTCGGGGCCGGACACGATGGTCCGAATCCTGATCTCCGGGTGCAGTTTCCGGAATTCCTCGATGATCCGGCGGCGCACCCGCGCTTCCTCGGGGCGGGCCTGGAAGAAGAAGGTGAGCGCGTCGTCGTCACCGCCGCAGCCGCTCAGCAGCGGTAAGGCGAGTGCGGAGCCGAGCAGTGTCCGCCTACGCAACCGCGCGGCGGGAACGACCGGCCGGTGCGACGGCCGGGGTTGCGAAACCGCGCGGGTCGGATGCAGTACGGCACTCCTGCGGGGCGAGGGCGGCGTAGTACGGACGGCAACGCAGCTTACTGACGGCAACAATCACGAAGCGCCCGACACACGGGACAAATTTCGTCGATGAGCCCGTGATAGCGGAATTCCGCCTGACCGCCGACGCCGATCGGATACGTTGGCACGTGTTTCAGCGGAGTTCTACAGGGGAGTAGGCCGATGGCGACACTCGAATATCTGCGGACCGATCCGGAGCTGCCACCCGTCGGCGTGGTCGATCGGTCCCCGGTCACACCGGCCAAGAAGGCGGTTTTCGCCGGAATCGCGGTACTCGGCGCGGTCGCCTGGACCATCCTGGCGCTCGCGCGCGGCGAGAACGTCAACGCGGTCTGGATCGTGGTCGCGGCGGTCTGCACCTACGTCATCGCCTACCGGTTCTATGCGCGCTACATCGAATGGAAGATCACCACACCGCGCGACGATCTGGCCACACCCGCCGAAATCCTGGAGAACGGCAAGGATTACATGCCGATGGACCGGCGGGTCCTCTACGGCCACCACTTCGCCGCCATCGCGGGCGCGGGACCGCTGGTCGGACCGGTGCTCGCCGCCCAGATGGGATATCTGCCCGGCACCATCTGGATCGTCGTCGGCGTGGTCTTCGCCGGTGCGGTGCAGGACTACCTGGTGCTGTGGGCCTCCACCAAACGACGTGGTCGCAGCCTCGGGCAGATGGCGCGCGACGAACTGGGCGCGATCGGCGGCGTCGCGGCCATCGTCGCGATCCTCGTCATCATGATGATCCTGCTGGCGGTGCTCGCGCTCGTGGTCGTCAACGCGCTCGGGGAGAGCCCGTGGGGTGTGTATTCGATCGGCATGACCATCCCGATCGCCCTGTTCATGGGTGTCTACCTGCGGTTCCTGCGGCCAGGTCGGGTCGGTGAGGTGTCCGCGATCGGTATCGCGCTGCTGCTGTTCGCGATCGTCTCGGGCGGCTGGGTCTCCGAGACCGGCTGGGGCGAGGACTGGTTCACCCTCTCCAAGACGACGATCGCGTGGCTGCTGATCGCCTACGGTTTCTTCGCCTCGGTGCTGCCGGTGTGGCTGCTACTCGCGCCGCGCGACTACCTGTCGACCTTCATGAAGATCGGCACCATCGGTCTGCTCGCCGTCGGCATCCTGATCACCATGCCGGTGCTACAAGCGCCCGCCGTCTCGCAGTTCGCGAGTTCGGGGACCGGACCGGCCTTCGCGGGCAGCCTGTTCCCGTTCCTGTTCATCACCATCGCGTGCGGCGCGCTGTCCGGATTCCATTCGCTGGTCGCGTCGGGAACGACACCGAAACTGCTGGAGAAGGAATCCCACGGCCGCATGATCGGCTACGGCGGCATGTTGATGGAATCGTTCGTCGCGGTGATGGCCATCATCACCGCCTCGATCATCGACCAGCACCTGTACTTCGGCATGAACGCACCGGGCGCGCTCACCGGCAACACCCCGGAAACCGCCGCCGCGTATACGAATTCGCTCGGACTGTCCGGACCGCCAGCCACCGCGGCCGATTTCGCCCAGGCCGCCGCCGACGTGGGCGAGAAGACGATCATCTCGCGCACCGGCGGTGCGCCGACGCTGGCGATCGGTATCTCGCAGGTCTTCTCCGAATTCCTCGGCGGCTCGGCGATGAAATCGTTCTGGTACCACTTCGCGATCATGTTCGAGGCGCTGTTCATTCTCACCACGATCGACGCGGGCACCCGCGTCGCGCGCTTCATCGTCTCCGACGCGCTCGGCAATTTCGGTGGCCCGATGCGCAAATTCAAGGATCCGTCGTGGCGGATCGGCGCGTGGCTGTGCTCGCTGGTGGTCGTCGCGGCGTGGGGTTCGGTCCTGCTGATGGGCGTCAACGATCCTTTCGGCGGGATCAACGCGCTCTACCCGCTGTTCGGCATCGCCAACCAGTTGCTCGCCGCGGTGGCGCTGACGGTGGTGCTGACCATCATCATCAAGAAGGGCCTGGTGAAATACGCCTGGATACCGGGTATTCCGCTGATCTGGGATCTCACGGTGACGATGACGGCGTCGTGGCAGAAGATCTTCTCCGCCGATCCGAAACTCGGGTACTGGAAACAACACAGCCTGTGCCAGGCGGCCAAGGACGCGGGCAAGGGCTGTCTGACGGCCAAACCGGACCAGGTCGAGACCGCCCTGCGCAATACGTTCATCCAGGGCACCCTGTCGATCGTCTTCGCGGTGCTGGTGTTGATCGTCGCGATCGTCGGCGCCATCGTCTGCGTGCGGGCGTGGCGGGCGGGCGGTTCGGAGACGACCGAATCGCCGGAGGAACCGTCGCGGATCTTCGCGCCGAGCGGGTTCGTCGCCACCGCCGCGGAGCGGGAGGTGCAGAAGCAGTGGGACGAGTTGATCGCGGCGGGGACGGTGCGGGCGCCGGGAGCGGCGCACGCGGTGGATCGTTCGTCCGTATGACGCGCACAGCCGGGTCGGGGGTCGGCCGGTCCGGTGGATCGGCCGACCGGCGGCGCGCGCGTGCCCTCCGGTTGGTCGGCCCGTCCGACGGTTCGGGCGCACTCGGCCGCGTGCGCGGCGGCGTGAAGGCAGTTCTCTGGTGGGTCGACTCGGTACTCGGCGGACAGGACTACCGCAGGTATGTCGAACATCTGCGGCGTAATCACCCCGGTCGTGAGATCCCGACCGAGCGCGACTACTGGCGGGACCGGTACGCGGAAGCGGACCGGAATCCACAGAACCGCTGCTGCTGACATCGCCTGTCGCCGTGGCGGGCAAACGCCGATAACTCCCTATCGGTAATACCTTCCGGTTGTTGCTGTTTCGTGTTGCGGCCGACGGCGTTCGGGCCGATCCACGGCGTCCGACGCGGGTTTACGCCGCCCTGATTTCCCGGGTCCGGGGCAACTTCGAGCATCCGTGGCGGATTTCCGCTAGCACGGTCTCGCGCGAGCTGACATTGTTGATTGGGTGACGATCACGGCGTTGGATTTCGAGCGGTGCTATCGGGCGGTGTCGACGCGGGACTCGCGGTTCGACGGACAGTTCTTCACGGCGGTGCGAACCACCGGGATCTATTGCCGCCCTTCGTGCCCGGCCATCACACCCAAACGAACCAATGTCAGCTTCTTGCCGACCGCCGCGGCGGCGCAGCACGCCGGATACCGGGCCTGCCGACGCTGTCTACCCGATGCCGCACCCGGTTCCCCGTTATGGAACACACGGGCCGATCTCGCGGCCAGGGCCATGCGACTCATCGGTGACGGCGTGATCGAACGCGGCGGCGTGCCCGCGCTGGCCGCGACCCTCGGGTATTCACAGCGTCAACTGACGCGCGTACTCACCACCGAACTGGGCGCGGGGCCGCTGGCCCTGGCCCGCGCGCACCGCGCCCACACCGCCCGGCTGCTGATCCAGACCACCGCGATGCCGATGTCGGATATCGCGTTCGCGGCCGGATTCGCCAGCATCCGGCAGTTCAACGACACCGTGCGCGAGGTCTTCGCCGTCAGTCCGACCACCATGCGCACCGAGGCCCAGCGCGCGCGCAAGGACACGCCCATCGCCCCCGCCGTCAACGGGGTATTGACCTTGCGACTGCCCTACCGGGAACCGCTTGACCGCGCCTGGCTCGAATGGTTCCTGTCCTCGCACGTCGCGCAGGGCGTGGAGCAGTGGGAGGACCACGCCTACACCCGCAATCTGCGCACACCGCACGGCCACGCGACGGCCCGGCTCAGCTTCCAGCGGGATCACGTGCGCGCCGAACTCGCCCTGCACGATATGCGCGATCTGGCCCCGACCGTGGCGCGGCTGCGGCACCTGCTCGATCTCGACGCCGATCCGGTCGGCATCGATGAGGTTCTCGGCGTGCTGTCGCGCCGCAACGCCGCCCAACCCTTGGACGGCGAGCAGTTGCCCGACGCGGGCACCACACCCGCGACCGGTGAGCCGCCGCAGCCGACCGGAACCCAGCGTCCGCTGTTCAGTCCCGGGATCCGGGTGCCCGGTTGCCTGGACGGTCCGGAACTGCTGCTGCGCACCATGATCGGCCAGCAGATCTCCGTGTCGGCGGCGTCGACACATACCGCACGCCTGGTCGACGCGCTGGGCGAGGAAGTCGAAGGGCCGCTGCCCCGGTTGTTCCCGACGCCCGCGATCATCGCCGAACGCGGCGCCGAAGTCCTCACCGGTCCCGCGCGGCGGGTCCACTCGATCGTCGCGGCCGCGGGCGCGATCGCCTCGGGCGAACTGCGACTGCATCAGGGCCGCACCGCCGCCGACCTGCGCCGCGACCTGCTCGCCCTGGACGGCATCGGCCCGTGGACCGCCGACTACGTGGCCATGCGACTGCTCGCCGACCCCGATATCCTGCTCGGCACCGACCTCGTGGTTCGTGAGGGGGCCGCACTGCTCGGCGTCGACCTCACCGACACCGAACGGTGGGCGCCGTGGCGGTCGTATCTGTCGATGCACATGTGGAAGGCCGCGTTGGCGGGACGGGCGCCGCGCAAGAACGGGCACAAACGGGCCGGGGCGTCGTGAGTCGACCGATCGACCGGCAACCTCGAACAACGAAAGGGCATACGTCATGAGCACCGCGGACTACGCCACGGTCGACACACCCATCGGTCCGTTCACCGCCCTCGCGGATCGGGACGGGGCGGTATTGGCCGCGGGGTGGACCGCCGACGCCGAGAACCTGCGTCTGCTGATCCATACCCGGCTGCGCCCCGACGACCTGCGTGAACGCGATTCGCTCGGTGCGATCACGACCGCCGTCTCCGACTACCACCGGGGTGAACTCGACGCGATCGACGCGATCCCGGTCCGCCAGCACTCGGGTGAGTTCCTGCTACACGCGTGGGAGGTGCTGCGCAAGATCCCCGCGGGCGATCCGGTCACCTACACCGAATTCGCCGCCGTCGCGGGCAGGCCCGCCGCCACCCGCGCCGCCGCCAACGCCTGTGCCCGCAACGCGGCGGCCCTGTTCGTGCCGTGTCATCGCGTGCTGCGCATCGGCGGCGCGCTCGGCGGGTTCCGCTGGGGTCTGCCCGCGAAACGGTGGCTGCTCGACCACGAAGGGCGCACGCGGTAGGCGGGTCCGCTGGGTCTGCCCGCGAAACGGTGGCTATTCGACCTACGAGCTATTCGACCTACGCGGTCGCGCGGCGTGGGCACCGCGGCGCGGCGCGGCCGTCGACTCCTGGCGCACCCCTGACCAGCGTGTGAACGCTCGATGATGAAGTCGCGCGGCGCGGAGCCGCGATCGTGCTACGAAACGGTCGTCTCGAGGCGCGATCCGCTCCGGCCGCGGATGACGTGGAGGCGGCTGGGAATGCGCTGGCGCATTTCGTCCACGTGGCTGACCAGGCCGACCACTCTGCCGCCCGCGCGCAATTCGTCGAGCACGCCCATGACGGCGTCGAGGGTGTCGGCGTCGAGGCCGCCGAAACCCTCATCGATGAAGAGGGTGTCGAGTACCTGGCCGCCGGATTCGGCGGCGACGGTATCGGCGAGTCCGAGGGCGAGCGACAGCGAGGCCATGAAGGTTTCGCCGCCGGAGAGCGTTTTGGCCGGGCGGATCGCGCCGGTGTAGTCGTCGCGGATGTCGAGGCCGAGTCCGCCGCGTCGACCGTTCGGTCCCTCCCGGTCCGAGTGCACGAATTCGTAACGCCCGCCCGACATTCGACGCAACCGCACCGAGCCCGAGAGTGCCACCTCCTCCAGCCTGGCTGCGAGGACATAGGACCGAAGCGACATGCGGCGGTTGTTCTCCCCGCGTCCCGCCACGACATCGGCGACACCGGCGAGTTCGTCGTGGGCCCGTTGCAGCGGCGCGACCCGATCCAGCGCGACCCACAGTTGTCCGCCCAGATCCTCGAGCAGATTCACCCGGCGGGTGGCCTCGGCATGGGCGGCGACCGCCGCGTTCAGGTGGGTTTGGGCTTCCGCGACCTGGCGTTGCAGTTCGGCCGGATCGCGGGGTTCGGTGAGCGCGGCCGCCTGCACCTCGGGTTCGGCGAGGACGGCCTCGGCGCTGCCTTTCCTGTGCTCCGCGTCGAGCAGTTCGGCGTCTATCTCCTCGTGCCGTCGCGGGGGTCGCGATGCGGTGGCGACGACCTTCGCGTAGGCGGCCAGTACGGCGACATCGTCACCGACGGCATCGGCGCGTACCTGCGGGTCGATGGCGAATCCCGCCGCACGAGCGAGACTTTCGACGCGTTCGGCCATGACGACCACCTGTTCACCTGCCTTGGCGACGGCTGCCACGGCCTCGCGCAGTGCCGTGGCGGTGCCGATCAGGGCGTCGATACGGCGACGGCGATCATCGATGGTCCGGTCCGCACCGGCGGCAGCGCGCAGCCGTTCGGTGAGTTCGGTGTGACGGGCGGCCGCACCGGCGATCCGCGTGGACACGGTGCTGCGCCGGGTATCGGCGGCGCGCAATTCGTCCAGGAGGCCGGTCTCGTCGGCGCGCAGCCGTGCCAGCTCGGCGTCGAATCCGTCGACCAGTTCGGCCATATCCTCGGCGTCGCGGTAGCGGTCGGTGCAGGCGCGCAGCGCGGCGGCGAGTTCGACCCGATCGGCGTCACCGCCCGCGGCCTTGAATTTCTCGATCTCCCTTTCCAGCTCCGTGATCTGTGTCTGCACTCGATTGCGTGCTTCCTCGGCGACCCGTTCGGCGGCGACGGCCTCGTCCTCGGACGCCTTGGATACCGCGTGCGCGGTCGGGCGCGCCGGGTCCGGATGGTCCTCGGAACCGCAGACCGCGCACGGCTGCCCGTCGACGAGCTGACCCGCCAATTCCGCGGCCATACCGGCGAGACGACGTTCACGCAGGTCGAGCACCCGCTCCTTGGCGTCGTTGTGATCGGACCTGGCGGATTCGAATTCGATCCGGGCGTGGTCGAGTGCTGTTCGGCGGGTGGCCAATTCGACCGCGGCCGACACCGCCGTCTGCAATCGTTCGAGTTCGGTACGCACCGAGGGCAGGGTGGCCGCGGCGGTGGCGGCCTCGCGCGAACGCGCTTCCGCGGCGGCGATCGCCGCGGGCAGTTCCTCGCGACGTCGGTTCACCGTGGTGATGCGGGCCGCGAGCGCGGTCTCCTCGCCGCGCAGTTCGGTCAACTCCCTGCTCAGGCCAGTCGCGATGTCGACGTCGCCGCGCACCTCGTCCAGCGCTCCGGTCTGTGCGCTCCAGCGCCGGATCGCCGCATCGATATCGGCGTCGGGACGCACAGTCGTGCCCCGCCCGGAATGTGTTCCCGACTGCCGATCACCGGCCCGCGAGATCTCACGATCGTCCGCATCGCTCGCCGTGTCGGCGGGCGGCGTCGCGAGCAGTTCGGCCCGACCCAGATCGGCGGCCGCGGGATCCATCAGCGCGGTCACCAGCGCGTCTTCGGCCTCGCGCCGCCGTTTCTCGTGCTTTCGGGCGGTCACGACCACGGCTCTCGCCTCATCGATCGCTTCGGTGACCGGCTGGGCGCGACGGGCGGACTCCCATTCGGCGCGCAATGCCGCGCGATGGTCCGCCCCGGCGAGGTAACCGTCCAGGGTGGCGCGGGCGGCTCCCCTCCGGCGGCGTAGTTCGTCGAGGCGGCGCTGTTCCTCCGCCTCGGACCGAATCCGCGCCGAATCCCGCTGACACCGTTCGGATTCCGCGGTGGCGGTCGTCAGATCGGCTCTGGCGGCGGCCAGCAGATCCTGTGACCAGGTGACTGCCTCGTGAGGTTCGACGACCTCGGTGACATTGCGCCCCGCCGCCATCGCCACATTGTCGATGAGACGCCGGATGGAATCGGTCCGCCGTCTCATCTCGGCCTCGGAGGCGCGGCGCTTCTCGGCGAGCCACTGTTCGGCGGTGCCGAAACGTTCTGTGTCGAAAAGTTTTTCGAGCAGTTTCTCGCGATCCTCGTTGTGTGCCCGCAGGAATCGCGCGAAATCCCCCTGTGGCAGCAGGACGACCTGGAAGAACTGGTCGGCGCTCATGCCGAGCAGGCGGATGACCTCGTTGCCGATATCGGTGAGCCTGGACAGGTTGACGCCGGGACCGTCGAGCCATTCCAGTGTCGCGGTGGGGTTCTCCTTCACCAAGCCGCCCTTGGCGCGTTTACTCGGCCGCACGAATTCCGGTGACCGCGTCAGCCGCAGCCGCCTGCCGCCGATCACGGCCTCCAGCACCACCCGTGGCGGTGTCTGCTCGTCGGCGTGATCGGAATGCAGGCGTTTGCTCTCCCCCCGCGCCCCCGGCACGCTGCCGTAGAGGGCGAAGGCGATCGCGTCCAGCACGGTGGTCTTTCCCGCGCCGGTCTGCCCGTGCAGCAGGAAGAGTCCGTCGGATCCCAGCGTGTCGAAGTCGATGACGGTCGGCTCGGCGAACGGTCCGAACGCGGTCATCTCCAACCGGTGCAGCCTCACGCGGTGAGTTCCCCGGCGAGTGGCAGCGCGGCGGGCTGCCGGTCGGGTTCGGCGACCGCCGCGGCGAGTGCCTTTTCCAGCCAGGCCATCTCGCCCGCGCTCGGTGCGCCGCGCACATCGGTGAGGAAGCTCTGCGCCACCTCGGTATCACGCCTGCCGCGCACGCGCTCGCGGTAGCGCAGTTCCGGATTGCCCTCCGGGCGCGCCCATTCGACGTGCACCACGTGCGGAAACCGTTCGCGCAGCTTACGCAGCGGATCGACGGGACGGGCGGTGTCGGTGAGGGTCGCCGAGACGTAATGTTCTTGCGCCTCGGCATGTGCCGGGTCGTCCAACAGTTCGTCGAGTGTGCCGGTGAGCCTGCTCAGACCACGCACCGAGGGAAGGTCGCGACGCCGGACCTCCCGCAACCCCGACTCGTCCAGATCGATGATCCACACCGCCTTGCG
This sequence comes from Nocardia noduli, assembly GCF_019038455.1. Classification (NCBI taxonomy): domain Bacteria; kingdom Bacillati; phylum Actinomycetota; class Actinomycetes; order Mycobacteriales; family Nocardiaceae; genus Nocardia; species Nocardia noduli. The sequence goes on along the minus strand of NZ_JAFMPL010000059.1, from coordinate 18,686 downwards.
ATGTGAGTTCTCCGCGAAGGAGTACGGCAACGGCGAACCCGAATAGCGCACCGATTCCGAGAGGGTCTGCGGCGAATGCAGGTGGCCGAGGGCGACGTAGTCGATCCCGGTGAACGCCGAGAGCGGAACCGTCTCGACGCCGCCGACCGAGATGGACCGCTCCGACCCGGTCGCCGCGCCGCCGACGACGAAGGCGTGCGCGAGAATCACCGAACGGATATCGCCGCGTCGCGCGAGGTCGGCGCGGATCCTGTCCATCGCCGCGTCCAGGATGTCGGCGTGCGAACGTGCCTGCGGCACACCGAGTTCGGCGCGGGTGATCTCGGGTTCGAGGTACGGGATGCCGTACATCGCGATGTCGCCGTGCTCGTCGGCGAGCAGCACCGGCCGATCGGCCTGGGCGACGGTGGTGCGCAGGTGCAGGCCACCCGCGGCGGCGAAACTGGCGCCGGCGCCGAGACGTGTCGGCGAATCGTGATTGCCCGAGGTGGCCACGATCGTGGCGCCCGCGGCGCGGATCGCCTCGAATCCCCGGTTGCACACCGCGATCGCGTCCGCGCTCGGAATCGATCGGTCGTAGATGTCGCCGGGGATCAGCACGACGTCGACGGACTCCTCGGCGACCAGTTCCGCGACCGCGCCCAACGCGCGCTCCTGGTCGGATAACAGATCGACGCCGTGGAAGGTACGCCCGATGTGCCAGTCCGAGGTGTGCAGCATCCGCATGGGGCGAAACCGTAGGCGTACCCACCGACAGAATTCAATCGCCCCGACCCGGGTGTCGGATTTGCCGCGTTCGGATCGGCGTGTTCGGCGGTGTTTCCTCTACCGCCCCGGCGTGGATTCCACCGTGGCGCCGAGGATTTGCGGACGCGTCGCCGATCGGTAGCCGGTCGGCTTTGATTCCTGTCGGTGACGTACGGCACTATCTGCGCTATGACCGCACCGATGCTCGTCGCACTGATGCTGGTATTCGCCGCCGGAGTGGGACTCGGCTGGCTCGGTCATTCCGCGCGGGCGGGCAGGAGGGCGGTCGCCGCCGAAGCGAGACTGGAGGCGGCGGGTGAGAACGAACGGCTGCTACGCCATTCCCTCACCGCGGCGAACGAAGACGCCGCGCGCAGGCATTCGCACGCGATCGGCGCGATGGTCGAACCGTTGCGCGAGGCGGTGGGGGCGCTCGAACGCCACATCCAGCATGTCGAGCACCAGCGCGTCGACGCGTATTCCGGTCTGCGCGAACAGGTCGCGGGTATGCAGCGCACCTCGAATCAGCTGGCCGGGCAGACGAATCAACTGGTCTCCGCGCTGCGGGCGCCGCAGGTGCGCGGGCGCTGGGGCGAGATCCAATTGGAACGGGTCGTCGAACTGGCGGGTATGACCAGGCATTGCGATTTCTCCACCCAGGTGAGCCGGGCCACCCGCGACGACGGTGACAACGACCGGACCGCGACGGTGCGTCCCGATCTGGTGGTCCATCTGGCGGGTGGCCGCAGCATCGTGGTCGACGCCAAGGTGCCCTTCGAGGCATACCTCGACGCGTGCGCGGCCGATGATCCGGATCTGCGCGCCGATCTGCTGGCCCGGCACGCCAAACACCTGCGGGTGCACGTCGACAAATTGGCGGCCAAGGCCTATTGGGCCGCCTTCGATCCGGCCCCGGAATTCGTGGTGCTCTTCATTCCGGGTGATCCGTTCCTCGATGCCGCGCTCACCGCCGACTTCGGATTGCTCGAGCACGCCTTCGGTCGCAATGTGATCCTCGCGACCCCGACCACCCTGATCGCGTTGTTGCGCACGGTGGCCTTCAGTTGGCGGCAGGAGGCGCTCTCGCGCGACGCCGCGACGATCCAGCAATTGGGAAGAGAGCTTTACAACAGGCTCGGAATGACCGGTAAACACCTGGACCGGCTCGGATCGCAACTCGGTAAGGCGGTCGAGGCGTTCAACTACACCGTGGCGTCGGTAGAATCTCGTGTCATGGTGACGGCCAGGAAATTGCACGACCTGGAAATCGCTGAGCAGCCGATTCCCGAGATCGGCAAGCTGGAATCGATGCCGAGGGCGGCGGCCTTCGCCGACGCGGAGGAGTAGTGGTGCGCGCACCGCTCGACCACCCGCCGCCCGCGTCCGTCGACCGGCGACGACCTTCGCGCCGATCGATCGACGACGGCGCCGCTGGCCGTGCCGTAACGCCGACACGCGCCACGCCGGTTAGTGTTCTCAGCGTGGCTGCTTCCCAACGTGTGCGATCCCGGGTGCCCGCGCCGCAACGTTCGATCTTGCCGTCGGTGCCGGGTATCCCGGCCGGTGCGGCGATCCTGATTGCGGTGGCGTGCACGTTTCTGGGGTTCCTGATCGATGCAAACGGCAACACCGGGGAACTGACCGGCACCTTCGCGGCGCTGTATGTCGCGGGCTGCGTTGCCGCGGTTCTCGCGGTCCGCTATCGCGGCTTGTTCACCGCGATGGTGTTGCCGCCGCTGCTGCTGTTCCTGGCGGTTCCGCTGTCGTATCAACAGCTGACCGGCAGTAACTCGAGCGGTATCAAGGACATCCTGCTCAACCTCGCGATCCCGTTGGTGGAGCGGTTCCCGACGATGTTCCTCGCCACCGCGCTGAGTCTGGCGATCGGTGGCCTGCGTATCTACCTGCATCGGCGGGCCGAAGCCGAGGAACGCGGTGACGAGGCGCGCCGCGGATCGAGTTGGGGACGCAGCGGCTCGGCCGATCGCTCCCGCCCGGCGAAATCCGCGAGTCCGGCCAAATCCGCCAAGTCGAAAGCCCCGGCCAAGAACGCGAGGCCCGCGAAGGCCGCGCCGCCCGAGGCCGCCAAACGACGTCCCAAACGGCCCGATCCCGAGCCCATCGTGGATATCAGCGATCAGAAGACCGACAAGTACGAACCGCCGCGCCCCGGCGGCAGGCGTCCGAGCGCGGAGGTGGCGGAAACCCCGCCCCGGGTCGCGACCAAAGGCCGTCCGAGGGAGGGCGGTCGGCCCGTGACGGGACGGACGGCCCGCCCCGCGGCCGCGATGCCGGCGCGCGCCGAGAGCGAGGCGCCACGCGGCGGTCGCGCCCGAGGCGAGGTGCCACCGCATCCGCAGCCCAATGTCCGGTATCGCGACCGGGAGTCGCAGCGCAACGAACGCCGGAAGCCGGAGAACCTCTGAGCGCGTGCCCGTCCGTCAGTGGCGGGCGGTGCGCAGTTCTCGCGGCAGGGCGAAGACCAGGGTCTCGTTGGCCGTCGTGACCGGCTGTACGTCGGCGAAGCCGTGTTCCTCCAGCATGTCGAGCACACCGCGTACGAGGATCTCCGGCACCGACGCACCCGAGGTGATGCCGACCGTCCGCACCCCGGCCAGCCAGGCCGGATCCACTTCGCGGGCGTAGTCGACCAGGTACGAGGCCTTCGCGCCAGCGCCGAGCGCGACCTCGACCAGCCGCACCGAATTGGAGGAGTTGCGCGAACCGACGACGATCACCAGATCGCATTCGGGCGCCATCGCCTTCACCGCGACCTGACGGTTCTGCGTCGCGTAGCAGATGTCGTCGCTGGGCGGATCCTGCAACAGTGGGAACCGCTCGCGCAGCCGCTGCACGGTCTGCATGGTCTCGTCCACGCTGAGGGTGGTCTGCGACAGCCAGATCACCTTGTTCTCGTCACGCACGGTGACCTTGTCGACGGCATCGGGGCCGTCGACGAGCTGCACGTGATCGGGCGCCTCCCCCGCGGTGCCCTCGACCTCCTCGTGGCCCTCGTGGCCGATCAGCAGGATGTCGAAATCGTCGCGGGCGAATCGTTTGGCTTCCTGGTGCACCTTGGTGACCAGCGGACATGTCGCGTCGATGGTGTGAAGATTCCTGGCCGCGGCCGAATCGTGCACCGCGGGCGACACGCCGTGCGCGGAGAAGACCACGACTTGGCCGTCGGGCACCTGGTCGGTCTCGTCGACGAAGATCACACCGCGTTCACGCAGGGTCTCCACCACGTGGCGGTTGTGCACGATCTCCTTGCGCACGTAGATGGGTGCGCCGTGCTTCTCCAGGGCCTTCTCCACCGTCTCCACCGCGCGATCGACACCCGCGCAGTAGCCGCGTGGCTCCGCGAGTAGGACTCGTTTCTCGCCGTCGGCGAGCGCGGTTCCGGTACCGGCCGAGCGGGCGATTCCGACGTTCAAGGGGATGGCCGAAGACATGACGACAGCTTACTTGCGTCGGGCGGTTGCGAGCCGGGTGGAGGGACACGCGACAATCTGTCTGTGACACCCACCCTTTGCATCGTCGGGCGTATCGGGCAGGCTAGAACCATGTTCCGACCTCCGTTCCTGGCCCGGGTCGCCGCCGGTGCCGCCGTGTACGCCCTGGAAGAGACTCGCAGGCTGCCCACGGCGGCCGTGAACTTTCCGATCACCGCCATCAGCCAGCTGCTCCAGACCTCCATGCATATCCAGCAGTTCGTGACCAGCCTCGCACTCAAGGGCGACGCGGTTTTCGACCGTCTGAGCAGCGGTGAGCAGGAACAGCCGGAGTGGGCCACCTTCGACGAGGATCTCGACTCCGATCCCTCCTCGGAACCGGCGTTCGCGAATCCCGCGCGAACCAGCCGTTTCGATCTGTACACCGCCGACGAGCCCGCCGTGGCGAGCGAGACGAACGGGCACGCCGTCGCGCTGCCGACCGTCGACGCGCCGGACGACTCCGCGATGACGGAGACCCCGGTGACAGACACCACAGTGACAGGCGCCACGGCAGCCGACACCGCGGTCGATATCGCCGAGGAAACGCCCGAGGTCGTCGCACCCGAGGTCGCCACGCGCTACGACTACGCGAATATGACCCTGGCGCAATTGCGCGCCCGGCTGCGCATGCTCTCGGTCGAGGAACTCGCCGAGTTGCTCGACTACGAACAGCTCACCCTGGACAGGGCGCCGTTCGTCACGATGTTGACCAATCGGATCGCCACCGTCCGCGCCCAGTGAGCCCGGACTCGCGACGGCGGCGAAGCGCGCGTGACCGACTTCCGCGCGTCGGTTCCGAGCGCTCGCCGCGGGGCCGCGGCGACGAATCGCCCGACCCGTTGCGTTCGTGTCCGACCCGACGCGTATATCTGGCGGCATGACTCAGGACGGCACGGCGGCGCGGACCGGCGCCGCGACGCCAGCCAATTCCGCCGAACAACCGTGGCCGGTGCGCACGGTCGCGCTCAAGGTCTCGCAGTGGATCGACCGGCTCGGCAGTATCTGGGTGGAGGGTCAGATCACCCAGATGAACCTGCGGCCGGGCACGCGCACCGCGTTCCTGGTCCTACGCGATCCTTCCGCCGACATGTCGCTGTCGGTGACCTGCGATCCGGAATTGATCCGTCGATCGCTGGTTCCGCTCCAGGAGGGCAGCCGGGTCGTCGTCTTCGGCAAACTGTCGTTCTTCGTCGGGCGCGGCACGATCTCGCTGCGCGTGATCGAGATCCGTCCGGTCGGCGTCGGCGAACTGCTCGCCCGTATCGAGCGGCTCAAGGCGCTGCTGGCCGCCGAGGGGTTGTTCGATCCGCGCCTGAAACGTCCCGTCCCGTTCCTGCCCGGCACCGTCGGGCTGATCACCGGCCGGGCGAGCGCCGCCGAGCGCGATGTGCTGACGGTGGCCAGAAATCGTTGGCCCGCAGTACTTTTCGACGTCCGCAATACCGCGGTGCAGGGTCCGACGGCGGTACCGCAGATCCTGGAGGCACTGGCCGCGCTGGATCGCGATCCCGCGGTCGACGTCATCGTGCTCGCCCGTGGCGGCGGCAGCGTGGAGGATCTGCTGCCCTTCTCCGACGAGGCACTGTGCCGGGCGATCGTGGCGGCGACGACGCCCATCGTCAGCGCGATCGGTCACGAACCGGATAATCCGCTCTGCGATCTGGTCGCCGATATGCGCGCGGCCACGCCCACCGACGCCGCGAAGCGGATCGTGCCCGACGCCGCGGCCGAACTCGCCGGGGTGCGCGATATGCGGGATCGCGCCGCGGCGGCGCTGCGCGGCTGGGTCGACCGCGAGACCGCGGCGCTCGCGCAGTTGCGGTCGCGGCCGGTGCTCGCCGATCCGCTCCGCGACATCGACCGGCGTACCGAGGAGGTCGAACGGCTCAGGATCGCCGCCCGGCGCTGCGCCGACCACCTGATCGGCGCCGAGTCCACGACGACACGGCACCTGCGGGAGAAACTCACCGCGGTCGGCCCGGCCGCGACGCTGGCGCGTGGCTACGCTGTGGTGCAGCGGGTTTCCGGCCGCGAACGGCACGTGGTGCGCGGTATCGACGACGCGCCCGCGGGCAGTCAGTTGCGCGTGCGGGTGGCAGACGGCGCCGTCACCGCGGCGGCGTTGGGGTCACAGGCACTCGGCAAGAGCGTGGTGAGCGGCGCGGGTCCGCGCGAGCACGACATCGACGACAGGAAGGAACGACGGTGACCGATTCCGGCAACGCCGAGGCCGAGCCGACGGAGCTGGCCGAGATTCGCGGCTTCGGCTACGAACGCGCCCGCGACGAATTGGTCAACGTCGTGAAGATGCTCGAGCAGGGCGGAATGGACCTCGACGATTCGCTGGCGCTGTGGGAGCGCGGCGAAGCGCTCGCCACCCGGTGCGAGGAGCATCTGGCGGGCGCGCGCAAACGCGTCGAGGACGCGATATCCCGTTCCGAGGCCGAAGAACAGGTATGAACCGGACGTAGGAGCAGACATGGGCATTCGTCGCGCGACACCCGATATCCGCACCGACGACATGGCGCGCAGCCGCGATTTCTATCGCCTGCTCGGCTTCGAGGAGACCATGGATCTGGGCTGGGCGGTGACCATGGCCTCGCCCACCAACCCGACCGCCCAGGTGCTGCTGCTCGGGCCGGGCGCCGAGCGGTTCCAGCCCGATATCAGCGTCGAGGTCGATGACGTCGACGCCGTGCACGCCGCGGCGAGCGCGAAGGGCGCGGATATCGTCTACGCGTTGCGCGATGAACCGTGGGGCGTGCGGCGATTCTTCGTGCGTGATCCCGACGGAACGGTCGTCAACGTCGTCGGCCATCGCTGACCGAGAGCCCGGGGCAAGTGGTCAGCGTGACAGTTGCGGGGCGGCCGTGACGGCCTGAGCCAGCGTCGTGAACGCGCTCGCGTCGCCCGCGCCCTTGATCAACACCCTGGACTGGCCGAAATCGGCGATCCAGGCCGTCTCCTCGGTCGGCTCGGCGAACACCGTCCATTTCTGGTTGCCGATCTGCTGGGTGCCGTTGGCGAAACGGGAGCCGAGGATCGAGCGGGCGAGCACCTCGTCGGAGGCGCTGCTCTGGGTGAGCTGCATGTACGTCCCCGATGGGGTGATATATCCCACGGTGCTCACCGGACCGCCGTCCGGGCCGGTGATGGTGTCGCGACTGCCCGAATTCGGCGTCCAGTCCGCGGGCACGGCCGGATTCCTGATCGGGAACGGCAGCGTGCGCGCGTCGGAGTTCAGCGCGGACTGCACATCGAAATGCGGGATCTTCCCCTCGGTCGGACCGGTCGCCGAGAAGCTGCACTGACTGGCCAGACCGGCGAAGACCACGGCGATCAGCACCAACGGGATCAGCGAGAAGAACAGATCCTTGTAGTCGTGGAGGATGCGTGGCTTTTGGTAGGACACGGTCCAAGTATCCACTCGGCGTCTATTCACTCGGCGGCGGGCCGCTCCCGCCCGCACCCCCGCACGTCATGCCATCTGGTGCGAAGTCGGGCCGAGGCGAAATGAGACAATCGTGCGGAACAAACCAACCGAGGGAGGCACCCCGCCATGACGGCATCGAAGCCAGCACCCAGCCGCCGTGAGGCCCCTGATCGCAATCTCGCGCTCGAATTGGTCCGGGTGACCGAAGCGGGCGCCATGGCGGCGGGCCGCTGGGTCGGGCGCGGCGACAAGGAGGGTGGCGACGGCGCCGCCGTCGACGCCATGCGCGAGCTGGTCAACTCGGTCTCGATGCGCGGCACCGTCGTGATCGGCGAGGGCGAGAAGGACGAAGCGCCCATGCTGTACAACGGCGAGATCGTCGGCGACGGCACCGGACCCGAGGTGGATTTCGCGGTCGACCCGATCGACGGCACCACGCTGATGTCCAAGGGTTCGCCCGGCGCCATCGCCGTGCTCGCGGTCGCCGAGCGCGGTGCGATGTTCGACCCGTCCGCGGTGTTCTACATGCACAAGATCGCGGTCGGTCCCGACGCCGCCGACGTGATCGATATCTCCGCCCCGATCGCCGAGAACATCGCGCGCGTCGCCAAGGCGAAGAGTCTGCTGAAATCGGATCTGACCGTCTGCATCCTGGATCGTCCGCGCCACGCGGAGCTGATCCAGGAGGTCCGCGACGCGGGAGCGCGGATCCGGCTGATCTCCGACGGTGACGTCGCGGGCGCCATCGCGGCCGCGCGGCCCGATTCCGGCACCGACATCCTGGTCGGCATCGGCGGCACCCCGGAGGGCATCATCGCCGCGGCCGCCATCCGCTGCATGGGCGGCGCGCTACAGGCCAAACTAGCGCCGACCGACGACGAGGAACGCCAGAAGGCGATCGACGCCGGTCACGATCTGGACCGTGTGCTCACCACCGAGGATCTCGTCGCGGGTGAGAACGTCTTCTTCTGCGCGACCGGTGTCACCGACGGTGACCTGCTGCGCGGAGTCCGCTACTACGGCGGCGGCGCCTCCACCCAGTCGATCGTCATGCGCTCCAAATCGGGCACCGTCCGCATGATCGACGCCTACCACCGTCTCACCAAACTCCGCGAGTACTCCGCCGTGGACTTCATCGGCGACGAGGACGCGGATCCGCCGCTGCCCTGATCCGTGAGATTCGACGAAGACGCGTATGCCGTTGGCTGCGCGTCTTTTTCGTCGCTGTCGGGTACGCGTTTCGGGCCCTCGGATTCGGGGCGTTCGTCGCCCGTTCCGCGCTGTGCGCATCGCCTCAGGCGTGGCAGCCCCACACGGCGCGCGGTCGGCATAGGGTCGGAAATATGACCGAGGAGACGCAGTACCGCATCGAACACGACACCATGGGCGAGGTACGGGTTCCGGTGCATGCCCTGTGGCGGGCGCAGACGCAGCGGGCCGTAGAGAATTTCCCGATCAGCGGACGTGGACTGGAACGGGCGCAGATCAGGGCGCTCGGACTGTTGAAGGGCGCGTGCGCGAAGGTGAACCGGGATCTGGGGTTACTCGATCCGGGCAAGGCCGAGGCCATCATCGCCGCCGCGACCGAGATCGCCGAGGGTAAGCACGACGATCAGTTCCCGATCGATGTCTTCCAGACCGGTTCGGGCACCAGCTCGAATATGAACGCCAACGAGGTCATCGCATCGATCGCCAAGGCCAACGGCGTGGATGTGCATCCCAACGACGACGTCAACATGTCGCAGTCCTCCAACGACACCTTCCCGACCGCGACCCATCTCGCCGCGACCGAAGCGGTCATCAAGGATCTGGTTCCCGCGCTGGAGCATCTGCGGCTCGCGCTGCTGGACAAGGCCACCGAATGGCGCACCGTGGTGAAATCGGGCCGCACGCACCTGATGGACGCGGTGCCGGTCACCCTCGGCCAGGAATTCGGCGGGTACACCCGTCAGATCGCGCTCGGCATCGACCGTGCGATGGTGACGCTGCCCCGGCTCGGTGAGCTGCCCATCGGCGGCACCGCGGTCGGCACCGGACTCAATGCCCCGGAGGGGTTCGGCGCGAAGGTGGTCGCGGAATTGCGGCGCTCCACCGGTATCGACGCGTTCTCCGAAGCCGAGGATCATTTCGAGGCCCAGGCCGCCAGGGACGGGCTGGTCGAGGCGTCGGGGGCGCTGCGCACCATCGCGGTGAGCCTGACCAAGATCGCCAACGACATCCGCTGGATGGGTTCGGGGCCGCTCACCGGCCTGGGTGAACTCCAGCTGCCCGATCTCCAGCCCGGCAGCTCGATCATGCCAGGCAAGGTGAATCCCGTTCTCCCCGAGGCGGTCACGCAGGTGGCGGCGCAGGTGATCGGCAACGACGCGACCGTCGCGTTCTCCGGCGCGAGCGGCGCGTTCGAGTTGAACGTCTACATTCCGGTGATGGCGCGCAACCTGCTGGAATCGATTCGCCTGCTGGCCAATGTCTCCCGGCTCTTCGCCGACAAATGCGTCCGGGGTCTGGTGGCGAACGAGGACCATCTGCGCACCCTGGCCGAATCCTCACCGTCGATCGTGACGCCGCTGAATTCGGCGATCGGCTACGAGGAGGCCGCGGCGGTGGCGAAAGAGGCACTTAAGCAGAAGAAGACGATTCGCCAGACCGTGATCGACCGCGGTCTCATCGGCGACGGGCTCTCCCTGGAGGAACTCGATCGGCGTCTCGACGTGCTGTCGATGGCGAAGGTCAAGAACGGGAAGTGACCGCTTCGGTCGGTGCGCTCAGCGAGCGCACCGACCGGCGGGGGCGAATCAGCCGCGCAGATGCGCGATGTCGGTGCGGGCCTGCTCGCCCTCGGCGCCGAGATCGGTGCGCTCGAAGACATTCCACCGTGCCAGCAGCGGTGCGAAGACCAGCGTCGGTTCCTGCGCCGGGTCGTAGACACCGGCCTCGGCCAGCAGTTCGTCGCTGCTGCGTCCGTCGGGCAGGGTCACCGAAGGCACCGTGAACGCGGCCACGCTGTCGGCGACGGCGCGCATGGTCTGATCGGGGGCGATATCGAATCCCGCGGCGACGAGATCGGCGAAGAACCTCGCCTGCAATTCGTCGTCGAGCGCGATGCGCTCGGCCATGGCGGTGACGATCTCGTTCTCGCCGAGCGCGGCGATATTGCGATGCCGGACCGCCGACGCCGTCTCCTCCAACGCGCAGGTGGCGAGCACGTCGAGCAGATGCAGGGCGGGCCTGCGGAAGCCCTTGGTCATGTGTTCCATGCGCGACCGCTCCAGCTGCACCGGATCGACCGCCCTGGTGACCATGAGGTAGTTGCGGATCATGATCTCGTGCCGGTTCTCCTCGGCCGTCCAGCGGCCGACCCAGCGCCACCACGCGCCGGTGCGCAGGTACTTGCCGATCTCACGATGGTAGGAGGGCAGGTTGTCGGCCACCAGGACACTGACCGTCAAGGCCAGCTTGGCGACCTCGCTGAGCTCGGATTGCCCCGGCTCCCAATCGGTTCCGCCGAGGAAGCGGAAGTTCTGGCCCTCGCTGAACGGCACGTAGTCGTGCGGCTGCCATCCGTCGGCCACCTCGATGTGGCGCCGCAGATTCAGTTCCACCTCGAGGGCGAGCGAATCGAGCAGCTCACGATCGGTCAAGAGATTTTGCACCATCACAACCTAGCTGCTGTGCCCGCGACGCGGGGATATACGACGGCATTGCCGGACGGCGTCCGAAACCACCGGAGATGATGTCACATGATGCCGGACGCCGCATCCATCGCGTAACCGGGCCGCGAATTCCGGCCGCCTACTTCGGCGTGACGGTGATCCGGCCGTCCACCCAGGTGATGGTGCCTCCGGTGAAGGTCGACTGCTTGCCGCCGGGGATATCGGTCTCGTCGCTGGTGGGATAGCCGAGCGTGCCGTTCGCGCCGCCGTCGCTCTCCCACGCCTTGCGGATCTCGCCCCAGACGATGTGCGGGTCGCCTTCCTTCGCCTCGTAGATCGTTCCGCCCACGAAATCCTGGTACTCGCCGTCGTCGGGGCCGTTCTCCTGCGCTTCCATCGGCGCGCCCAGCGGGCCGGCCGGACCGCCCGCGCCGACATATTTCTCGTAGATGTCGCCGGAGACGGTGACCTCGGTCCCGCCCTGGGTCGGGATCTTGGTCTGCTCCGTCGACTCGCCGGTGGAGTCGGCTCCCGTCGTCGCGGTCGCGGATTCGGCGCTGCGCGCGGTTTCGGAGATCTCCGATGGCGTGGTCGTGGCGCGCGCGGTCGTGGTCGTCACGGCCGCGGGCGCCGTGGTGCTCGCCGCGGAATTGGAATCGTCGTCGTCATCGCCGCATCCGGTGGTCAGCAGCAGTGTCGCGGCCATGAGCGCCGTGGTGTATCCAGCCGTTCGTCGAGCGAAGTGGTGCATGTCCATCCTCTCGAATTGGCTTCCGTGGCTTGCCGGGGCGCTCTTTCACGCGGTGCGCCCCGCGTAGCGTAGGACGAGGCACGGCAACGACCCGGCGAATCATTACCGATGCACCGGGTCGTTGCCGAACAGCTATCGAGCGGTGACTACCCGCTCATTTGTGAGATGAAACACACCCTGGACATTTGCCTGTCAGGCGTTCGGGCCGTACTCCTCCAACATCTCGGTGACCAGCGCCGCGATCGGCGACCGCTCACTGCGGGTGAGGGTGATGTGGGCGAAAAGGGGATGTCCCTTCAGCTTCTCGATCACCGCGGCGACGCCGTCGTGCCTGCCGACACGCAGGTTGTCGCGCTGGGCGACATCGTGGGTGAGCACCACCCGCGATCCGGTGCCCAGCCTGCTCAGCACGGTGAGCAGCACATTGCGTTCCAGCGACTGCGCCTCGTCCACGATCACGAACGAATCGTGCAGCGACCGACCGCGGATATGGGTCAGTGGCAGCACCTCGAGCATGTCGCGGCTGAGCACCTCCTCCATCACCTCGGCGGAGGCCAGCCCGTCCAGCGTGTCGAAGACCGCCTGGGCCCACGGGCCCATCTTCTCGCTCTCGCTGCCGGGCAGGTAGCCCAGATCCTGGCCACCGACCGCGTAGAGCGGACGGAAGACCACCACCTTGCGCTGGGTGCGGCGTTCGAGCACCGCTTCCAGACCCGCGGTGAGCGCGAGCGCCGATTTGCCGGTTCCGGCCTTGCCGCCGAGCGAGACGATGCCGATGCTCTCGTCCAACAGCAGATCCAGGGCGATGCGCTGTTCGGCGGAGCGGCCGTGCAGGCCGAATGCCTCGCGTTCGCGCACCAATTGGACGCGTTTGTCCGGGGTCACCCGGCCGAGCGCGCTGGAGCTGGAACCGAGCAGCCGGATTCCGGTGTGGCAGGGCAGTTCCCTCGCCTGGTCCAGATCGATGACCGATTCGGAATAGATCTGGTCGATCTGCGCGGTGGCGACATCGATTTCGACCATTCCGGACCAACCGGAGGTGATCACGTCCTGGGCGTGGTACTCGTCGGCCTGCAAACCGACGGCACTGGCCTTGACGCGCAACGGGATATCTTTGGACACCATGACGACTTCGCGGCCCTCCGCCGCGAGATTGAGCGCACAGGCCAGGATGCGAGAGTCGTTGGTGTCGGTGCGGAAGCCGACCGGAAGGACCGTGGGGTCGGTGTGATTGAGTTCCACCTGCAGTGTTCCGCCCTCGGTGCCGATCGGCACCTGCTGGTCCAGCCTGCCGTTCCGCACACGCAGATCGTCCAGGTTGCGCAGGGCTTCCCGCGCGAACCAGCCCAGTTCGTGGTGGTGGCGTTTGCCTTCGAGTTCGCTGATGACGACCAGCGGTAACACGACGTCGTTCTCGCCGAACCGGGTGTATGCCCAGGGATCGGAGAGCAGGACCGAAGTGTCGATGACGAACGTCTTGGCACCGGACGAAGTGGAGAGCGAGGGGCTTACTCCCTTGGGATCAGAAGTGACAGCGGCGCCTTTCCCGGTTTTACGGGAGGTCGCCGAGGGAGCGGAAACGGAGCGTGCAGCAGTCACGGTGGGCTCCTTGTTTGTCCGTGCGGCACCCGCGCGGACGATCTCGCTGGACCGGTCCGTCCTGATGGGTTCGACTTGCGTCAGAACCCACGAGGGCCGGGTGCCGGCCCCCTCGCACTGAGTAGCTCAGTCACGGTCAGGACCTCCCGTACGAACCACAACGACGCGGCCCGCATCATCGACGCTACCGCCGACTACCCGTTCTCCGCTCCCGGAGCGGTAGGCATGTCGGTGAAGATCCCGTTAACGGGCATCGGCACGCCGGTCGTAGCCGCAGGTCAGCACGGCCCGTTAGAGTCGAAGTCATGTCCGATCACGAGGAACTCGAGAAGCTGTCGTCCAAGGAATTGCACGACCGCGCGGTGAAACTGGCGGTACGCCACGGGGATGTGAAGTTCCTCTGGCGTCTGCTCACCTCGATCCCGGCCGCGGAGGCGGCGGCGGGCAATGTCGGCGAGAGCGAAGCCGACATCAAATGGGTCGTCCCGATGATCGACGACTACTTCCACGCCGGTGACGGTGATATCGCCGACATGCTGCGCCAGTTCTACCTGGAATACCTCACCGGGCGTGCCTGAACGGCGCGGGCCGGGCGCCACGCCCGACCCGTCGCGAACCGATCAGCGGCGACCGAGGACCGCGCGGACGAGTCCGACCACGGTGCCCCTGATGAAGTTCTCGAATGAGAAGTGGTCGTGCCAGAGCACGATTCGACCGTCGCGCAATTCGAACGTGCCGGTCACCCAGAACGCGATGCGCACCGGTCCGAAGATCAGGATGTCGGTGCGGTCGGTGAGGACGATATCGCCGTCGGCGGCGATGTGATGGATCTCCGCGGCGAACCCGATCTGATCGCGGCTGAGCCCGCGCAACAGTCCGCCGACCCGCTTGACGCCGCGCACATCGGGCAGCGAGGTGTTCTTCCACACGATCTCGGGATCGAGCAGTTCCAGCGCTTCGCCGACGGCCCCGATTTCCAGGGCGGCGAAGAATTCGCGCACGGTGGTGATCGAGTCCTGCTGTAGTTCGAGTTCTTCGGTCATGCTCCGACGATAGGCCGCCGCGCGTCGCGACGGCGCGCGATGTGGACGCCCAATCCGTCGAGGATGCGGTCGATGCCGAAGCTCAACGCGCCGTCGCCGCCCGCCGCCGCCCCCGCCTCCGCGAAAGCGGCGCTCGCCACCGGATAGCGCTGGGCCGCCACCTCGCGCATCTCGGCCAGTTGCGCCGCGATGCTGTCCTGGAAATCCTGCGGACCCGCGGCGAGCACCTGCTGCGCGAGACCGCGCGCGTGGCCTGCCAGCATGGCGATGGTGTCGAAGCGTTCGGACGTGGTCAGGCCGGAATCGGCGAGGTCGAGCAGCGCGACCTCCATCCACGCCATCTCGTTCGGGCCGACGGGCCGCGCGCCGACGGCGAGTTCCAGGGCCCACGGGTGGGCGCTGAAACGCTCGTAGAGCGATTCGCACCATCGGCGCAGGCCGACGCGCCACGGTTCACCGACCGGATCCCGGTCGACGGCGGCGATCTCGGGGGGCGCGCCCAGCGCCGAGTCCAGCATCAGCGCGGTCAACTCCGCTTTACCGGGAACGTAGCGATACAGCGACATCTTCGTGAAGCCGAGCCCCTGCGCGAGGCGCTGCATGGACAGTTCGGCCAGTCCGTCGGCGTCGGCGATGGCGACGGCCTCCGCGACGATTCCCTTGAGCGTGAGCGCCGGTTTGGGTCCGCGTTTCGGCCGCTGCCGGGTGCCCCACAGCAGTTCGACGGTGGTCGGTTGCGCCATCCGAATCCTTTCCGTGGATACCTTGACTCTAAAACTGTGTCTACCATACTCTAATTCGTGTCCACCGGAAACAGATTCCATCGGACACAGATTGCGACCCCCGTGGAGGCACCCGATGCACACCAAGAACGTCCTCATCTCCGGCGCCGGCATCGCCGGACCGGCCCTGGCCTACTGGCTCGACCGTTACGGCTACGCGGTGACCGTCGTCGAACGCGCCCCCGCGCCTCGACCCGGCGGTCAGGCGGTCGATTTCAAGGGCGACACGCACCGGACCGTGCTCGAGCGAATGGGCATCTGGGAGGAGATCCACGCCCATCGCACCGGCACCACCGACACCGTCTTCGTCGACGAACACGGCGAGCGCCTGGCCTTCATGTCCGGCGATTTCACCGGCGGCGATGTGGAGATCCTGCGCGGCGATCTGTCACGGATCATGTACGAGCGGACGGCGGCGCGCTGCGACTACGTCTTCGGGGACGCCGTCACCGCGCTCACCGACACCGGGGACGGCGTGCGCGTGGAATTCGAACGCGGCACGGCACGCACCTTCGACCTCGTCTTCGGCGCGGACGGCATCCACTCCAGGGTGCGCCGCCTCGCCTTCGGACCGGAACGGGAGTTCGTCCGGCATCTCGGCCACTACTACTGCGTGGCGGGCGCGAGTCCGTGGAGCACGACCGACGCGGGTTCGCGCGGACGGGCCACCGCCCACGGCTACAACACGCCGGGACGACTGGCCGTCAGCGGCGGGCCGAAAGCCCAGCAGCTCTACCTCTTCACCGCACCCGAACTCGACTACCCGCGAGACGACGTGGCAGCCCAGCGCGGCGTCGTCACCGACGCCTACGCGGGCCTGGGCTGGCAGGTGCCCCGCATGCTGGAGGAGATGTCGGCGTTCGACGATTTCTACCTCGACTCGCTCAGCCGCGTCGACATGGCGAAATCCGGCTACACCAGGGGCCGGGTCGCGCTGGTCGGCGACTCCGGATACGGGAACACGCTCGGCGGCTTCGGAACCGGGCTCGCCGTGGTCGGCGCGTATGTGATCGCGGGCGAACTCGCGCTGCACGACGATCACACCGTCGCCTTCGCGAACTACGACGCGATCATGCGCCGCTACGCCAAGATCGCCGGGCGCAGCAACGCGGGCCGGTTCCTCGCGCCGAAGACCGGCTACGGAATCGCGATGCGCAACCGGTTCCTCGAATCACCGCTGTGGCGGCTGATGTCGAAGTACTCCGACGACGCGAGCAACGATATCGAGTTGCGTGACTACCCCCAGCTCGTCGCGCACTAGTCCCCTCCCCCGGCCGTCGATTCCGCCGCGCAGGTGGATCGACAGTGTTTCGATGGAACCGAGTCGGGTGCGGGTGCGTCTATATCGTCAGACCGCACCGACGGAAGGGACAACCGCCATGAGACCGATCGACGGCCGGGCGATCACGAATCCCGAGAACGCGCAGAGCTTTTCCCACGCCGAGATCAAACAGGCCGCCGAACAGATGGACCCGGACGGCCTGGTCGGGGCGGTGGACGCCTGGACGACCATCGCGACCGCGGTGACCAGGGCGGCCCAGCAATTCGAATCGGCCGCGGGAAAGGCCGTGGACCAGCGGTGGGAGGGCGCGGCGGCCGACGCGGCCGTCGGCGGTCTGCGCCGGTACGTCACCCGGCTGGGCGAATTCGGCGAAGCGCTACGGCAGCAAACGGTTCCGCTCGAGGCAGCCGGGGACGCGGCGGCTCGGTTCAAAGCCGCGATTCCCGAAGTAGGTGACCGCTCGGGTGGTTCCACCGCTCCCGAGGTACGCAATGCCAGCGAAGAACAGGCCCGCGACGACATGGTCGCCTATTACATCCAGCCCTACGGTGCGGCCGCTCAGGAAATTCCGCCGCTCCCCGCAGTGGTCGATCCGATCGGGGGCGGTATCGGGACCGCCAACGGACTGTTCGGATCCGGTAGCGGACCGAACGATTCGAGTGGTGGTGGGCCGGGCGGTCCCATCGGGGGAGGCGGTACCGGTGCGTCTCAGAACTCGGGCATCTCGGGCACGTCCGTCGGTAGCAGCGCCGTCGGCACTCCCGGAGGTCTCGGTGCGATAGGCACGGGCGCAGTCGGTGCGACAGAAGACGTCGACACGGCGGGCATATCCACCGATGCCGGCACCGCTGGCACATCGGGAAACTTCGGCTCAGCAAGCGATTCCGGCAACACCGGTGTGCCAGGTGATTCGGCCGGGGCAAGTGCGCCGGGCAGCTCCGGCGGAGCGAACGCCTCGGGCAACTCGAGCGGGTCAGGAGTCTCCGGCCTGATAGGTACACCGGGCGACTCCAACACGGCGGGCACGTCGGAGATCTCCGGTCTGGCGGGTACACCGAGCGACGCCGGAACCTCCGGAACATCGGGCAATTCCGGTACGGCAGGCGCACCAGGGAACTCCAGCACCGCAGGCGGCCCAGGCGAATCCAGCACCGCCGGTGCACAAGGGAACGCGGGCTCGGCGGGCACGCCGGGGAACTCCGGAGGAACAGGTGCGCCAGGCGGCACCGGCACTACGGGGAACAGCGCCGAGCAGGCGAGCGGTGGCTCGGGCGGCGGAAGTGCCGGAAGCAACGGCAATGCCGCGACGCCGGGCGGTTCCGGCAGTACCGGCGCGGCGGGCGGCACCGGCGCAGCAGGTGGAGGCCACGCGGGCACGACGGGCGACACGGGCACGACGGGAGGTGCAGGCACCGCAAGTGGCGCGGGCACGACGGGCGGCGGAGGCCACGCAGGCACCGCAGGAGAAGTGGGCACTGCGGGCGGTACAGGCACAGCGGGCGGTACCAACGGCTCGGCGGCATTCGGGGGTGGTGAGGCGGGGACCTCGGCGGCGGGTGAGAAGCCGGCCGCGAGTACCTCGACCGGAGCCGCGGCCGCCCAATCGGGTACGTCCGGCGCGCCTCCCGGGTCGGGTACACCGGCGGCGGCACAAACCGCAGCACCGCAGACCTCGGCACCACCGACGGCAGCACCGCAGACGGCAGCACCGGTGACGCAGGCACCTCAGACCGCCGCACCGATAGCAGCGGCGCCTCAGACCGCCGCACCGGTGAGCGCCGCACCGGTGAGCGCCGCAGCACCCTCCACCACACCACTTACGTCCGCACCGCCGACTTACGCACCACCGACCTCGGCACCGCCGACCTACGCACCACCGGCTTCAGCAGCGCCGACCTACTC